>NZ_JBHILW010000049.1:0-2822 GCF_042193565.1 Bartonella sp. SD1336NMGDW | reverse complement strand
GATTTTTTTTGTTGACAGGATATGAAAAATAGTGTTTTATGGCGTTGCTGTACTAGTCGAATTGCGTCTAGAATTACGGTAAAGGTATAACCTTTCTTATAAGTTTATATGATTGTTCAGAGCCCTGCTTTTGCGGGGTTTTTTTATTGTCTTGTTTACAAAAAGAAACACATATGAAAACCACTGAAAAACTTGCAAAAAGAACGCCCCCAAAGGCAGGTCAAGGGCGGGTAAAAGGCGTGCCAAATAAAACGACACGTATTTTGAAAGAAGCAGTGCTTAAGGCAGCAGAGCGCGCTGGTAAGAAATATGGTGATGATGGTTTGATCTCTTATCTCGAAAAACAGGCAATCAAATGCCCTGCTGCTTATTTGGCATTGTTGGGGAAGATTTTACCTCTTCAAGTGACAGGGGAAGATGGGGGAGCCATTAAGATGATAACGCGTGTAGAAATCGCACCTTTAGTTCATGACAACACGACAGATTAATATTGTTCCAAAGCTTATACCGATTTTTACAGATAAGGCTTTGGTGCGTGCGGCTTGGGGAGGGAGAGGGTCTGGAAAGACAAGATCATTTGCCTTGATGGCTGCTTTAAAAGGCTATCAATTTGGTAGGAGAGGGATATCAGGCACTATACTTTGTGCACGTCAGTTTCAAAACTCGCTAGCAGAAAGTTCATTGGAGGAAATTAAACGCGCCATTGAAGCGCATGACTTTTTAAAGGACTATTACAAGGTTGGGGAGTCGTCGATTAAATCGATAGATGGTCGTATAGCCTTTCAGTTTTCTGGTCTGGACCGGAATATTGCAAGTATCAAGTCTATGGGGCGTATTTTGCTTTGTTGGGTCGATGAGGCAGAGCCCGTTACAGAGACGGCTTGGCAGACGCTTATACCGACTTTGCGAGAAGAAGGAGAAGGATGGTGGGCAGAGTTATGGGTGACATGGAACCCGTTGCGAGAGAATGCCCCCGTTGAGAAGCGGTTTCGCTTTTCAGACAATGAGGCAATCAAACGTGTTGAGATCAACTGGTCAGACAATCCGAAGTTTCCCAAGATCTTGAATGAAGCACGACTTGATGATCTGAGAAACCGTCCAGAGACCTATAAGCATATCTGGGAAGGGGATTATCTTACAGCGGTTCAAGGTGCTTATTATCAAAAGGAAATGTTGGCAGCTGAGCAAGAGGGGCGGATAGGGCGCGTTGCGCGCGACCCCTTGATGCAAATACGTGCTTTTTGGGACATTGGGGGCACGGGTGCTAAGGCAGATGCAACAGCGATATGGATAGCGCAATTTGTTGGACGAGAGATCAGAGTGCTTAATTATTACGAAGCACAGGGACAGCCGTTATCAGAGCATATAGGCTGGTTGCGTCAAAATGGTTATGAGAAGGCATTGATGGTTTTGCCCCATGATGGTGCGACCAGAGACCGTGTGCACAATGTGAGTTTTGAGAGTGCTTTAAATGATGCGGGTTTTGAAACGCAAGTGATCCCTAATCAGGGGGCAGGGGCGGTTAAGATGCGTATAGAGGCGGTGCGGCGTATTTTGCCTTCTGTTTGGTTCAATGAAGAGATGACGGTAGCAGGGCGCAAAGCACTGAATTGGTATCACGAGAAATGGGATGAGAAGCGCGGCATTGGTTTGGGTGCAGAGCATGATTGGTCGAGCCATGGGGCGGATGCCTTTGGTTTAATGTGCATTGTCTATGAAGCACCAAATGTCAAACCCAAGCAAGAGCGTTATTGCACTATGGAAAGAGAAGCGGCATCATGGATGGCATTCTAGATCAAGACTTTCAAAAAACGACAATCCTCGATGAATATGAAATCTATAAGCGTTTAAAGTCTTGGTACGCAGAAGATATTGAACATGTTAATGAATGGCGTGAACAGGCGCGTGAAGATTTTGATTTTTATAATGGTCGTCAATGGGCAGAGGAAGATCTTGCTGTTTTAAAAGAGCAACGCCGTCCTGTCATGACTTTTAACCGCATTGCACCCCTTGTGAATGCTATTGTTGGGGCGGAGCGTAATAATAAGCGCGAAGTACAGTTTCAACCACGGCAAATGGGAGCAGCAATACCCAATGAATTGCTTACTGGAGCAGCAGAATGGTTTCGTGATGAGGCAGAGGCGGAATATGCCGATTCCGATGCTTTTCAGGATATGGTTATTTGCGGTATGGGCTGGACAGATACGCGGCTTGATTATGATACAGATCCCGAAGGGATACCTGCTGTTCAACGTTTAGATCCCTTAAAAATGGTTTGGGATGCCAATGCTGTAAGACCAAATCTCATTGACGCACAGCGTATGTGGTATGTTGATCGCAAATCCGTTGAGGATGCTAAAAGTCTTTTTCCTGATGTTGCTGTTGAAGATCTTAACGCCGATTGGGCTATCGATAGTACAACCGCTTCTGAGGATTCTCATGTGTCGCTTGATGCGTATCAAGATGACTCCAATGCGACTTCTCTCTCAGATCCGTATTCTGGGAAACGCTATGTTACGCTGGTTGAATGCCGTTGGTTTGAATATGAGACCACTTACAAGGCGCCTGATCTTCAAACTGGTCAGATGCGCAACTATAGCAAACAAGAGTTTGAACAGCTTCAAAGGGTAATGCCGCAACTAAAAGGGGTGTGTTTTAATAAAAAAGTGGTGAGACGCGCTTTTCTAGGACGACGTCTTTTAAGCCAGCCCGATAAGCCATTAGCACCTGATGGGCAACTTGGGTGGGAGTGTATCACGGGCACGCTGGATAAGCTTAAAAACCAGTTTTACGGGATTGTTCGCCCCGCAAAAGATCCACAA
>NZ_JBHILW010000048.1:0-2891 GCF_042193565.1 Bartonella sp. SD1336NMGDW | reverse complement strand
CCGGCATCAACATTGCCACCGGCAAGGGCAGCGGCAACGCCCCCGGCAGCCCTTGCAACATCAATGGTGTGGTCTCTAAAGTCAGCAAACTGCGCATCAATCTTTGCGTTTATACGCGCTTCCTCTTCCGGAGTTGGGGTGCGACCGTTTAGATCCCCCATTTCCTCTTTCACAATGCCTTGCACCCACAATTGAAACTGGAGCATAGCAGTGGCTTCGCCCACAGCACCCCCCACAGCACCGGCCGTGCAAGCACCGCTCGCAACAGCGCCTTTTAAACAGCCAAGACCAGCGTGGGCAACGATCTGTGTGACCGTATCTATTTTGCCTTCTGCCTTGGCGGTACCGATTTCTTCCGCCAATGATTTGCCAACCGTATCAGACAGGGCGATGCGCAGATTGTTAAAAAAGTTCTTGTCAAGAGAGCCGCCTTCAAGAGCCGTTTGAACGCTCGTGCCAATGGCGGCTTTGATCAGGTTCTTTTCCGCTTCAAGGGCAATGCGATCGACAAAAGGAGCGGTTTTTGGCAAAGATTGTCCAACACCTGCCATTTCCGTTATTTGGCTGGTTAAGCCTGCTGTCAACATCGACGAAACAATGCTGAGAATATTCTTGGAAGAGCCAAGCTCATGCAAGGCGCCGGCAATGTTGCCGCGATTATTGACAAGAGCCACAGCGCTTTTGTTAATCAGTGCTTGGACACCTGCCTGTATCGCCGCATTCATGGCGGTGCTAGAGCCAAGCCCTAAAGCACCGGTAATGGCACTGGCAGCGCCCGAGGCTGCTCCGCCCGTAACCGCCGTGACAGCCAATGCCACGATAGCTGCGCCGGCTTCTGTCAATCCTTGGGCTTTATAATCCCAGTCTTTAAATTCAGCCTTAACTGCTTGCCAATCCACTTGCTTGGATAATTCTGGATCATCACGCAGTTGCTTGATCCATGCCAAGCCTGGAGAGCGAGACAATTGCTCAAGAGATTTGTCTAAATCACCAGTTGCCTCATATTCAACAACAATGCCATCACCCGCATCAATCTTCATGCCACCCTTAGCATCTATGGTGACATACTCAATGGTCTCCTTAAGGTAACCTTCGTCACCCTCACTCCACCACACAAGGTTTTCATTACGCTGATAAACATCCTTAAAATCTTGATCCTTGTTGGTGAGAAGCTTGACCTTCCCCCTATCTGATGCCAAATGCATCTCGCCACCACTTTTTGCCCCGATGGCATCAAGTGTGAGATGCCCATCTTTGGCATGCATGGAGAGTTCGCCCTCTGCTTCTATCGTGGTTTTGTTTGTAGTAACTTCTGTTGATTGTTGACGAAACTTATTCTTTTGCTTCGATTTGTCGCCTTCTTTGCCCCTATAATCCCAATCAGAACTGTTAAAATCTTGCACCGAAGTCGCGGTGAGAGCGCCACCACTGGTGAAATCACCATTGCCCTTGGCTTTAAACTTTCCCTCAAGGTTAAGTGCACCACCTGTGACAATGGTCAAATCTCCATCACTTTTGACTTCTGTCAAACGGTGCTCACTGCTTTGGGCGTTATAATGCCCTTTTTCCAATGTTTCCTTATGGTCACTCTCTAGCACTAATGAACCAAACGTAGCAGAACCACCGACAATCACCGTCATCGGACCGCCGCTGGTGAATTCCCCACCCTCTGCGCCAAGATCACCAAGGGATTGGATGTTTAATTCATGATTAGAGAGAATTTGTCCCTTCTGCCCAGCTCGATCAACAAAACCATATGCATTCGTGTCACGGATTTTAGCGGTGCTATTGACAATCGTATCACCCGTCATGGTAACCGTATCACCATGAATAACACCGGAAGAATTGGCTAAAAGACCGTTACTGGTGAGCTCTACAGCTCCGGTACCAAGCAAAAACCCACCATTATTGAACAAAGTTTGCGTGGTCGAAACGTGCAGTGCATCATCACTTACCACAGCACCGCTATTGGTAAGACGGTCCGCATTCAAGGTGACGCCATTGCCTTTCAAACGTGCACTGGCAAGATTTTCTTGCTGCGTTTTTGCCCCATAAACATCTTGTGCTAAAGAAGAATTGGGTACCAAATAAACGTGGGGCACTAAGACCTCTTGTCCGTCGACAAGGTGGGTCTCAAGCCAGATCATATCCTTTTTGATCCCAGCAATCTGCTGAGGCGTTAAGGGCTTGCCTAGCACTAACCCCAAAGGACCTTGCTGCTCCACAGCATTGTCATAGAGCCTTTGCATTTGAGCATTGGGATCTTCAACATCAAGAAGAGTGCGATTTCCTGTCAGTTCAAAGATTTGCTCACCGACCAGACGATATTCAAAATAAGCATCGCCCAATCTTTTAAACACGTGCTCAGGCTTATAATTGCCAATCTTTTTTAAGTAATAGTCCGATCCTAAAAATTTACTTGGATTGATAAAGTCCTGTCGCGTCTCGATTAAAAATGGCACATCCGGTGATTGGCTGCCAGCCAACTCTGTCTTGACAGAGTTAAGCCCATCTTGCGTTGGCACCTGTATGGATTCTGGTGCGGGTGTTTTTGTGCTTGGTGCAAAAAGCCCTTTGTGCCCTTTCAAACCATTGATAATACCGTCCAATCGATCATCACTAATCAGTGGTTTGGAACCGTCAAAATCGGGTGTTTGTCCCCCAGCCAAACCTTGATCGCCAGAGCTATAGCTGATCGACGGTTTGAAGCCATCAACGTCAGTATTTTTAACGCCAGTCAAGCCTTTATTGCTAGAGCTTAAGCCAATTTGACCGGCTCCCTCGCGCACTGCATGATTGTCAAGAGTGTCTGTAACCTTGACATCAAGAGTGCCACCCGCTTCAATCGTGCCGTAAACAGCATCATAAGTGCGCGTGGTTGTTTTGGTATC
>NZ_JBHILW010000047.1:0-2906 GCF_042193565.1 Bartonella sp. SD1336NMGDW | reverse complement strand
TTGCCAATTTATTTAGATAAGCAAGATCTGAACGCCATCAGTTCAAACTTAGCAAGAGAGATCTTAAAGCACAATAATCTAGGTGAACGCGTGTGTGGGTGGAAACATGGCTAGAAAAAAAACACAAGACGATACAGAGCTTACAGAAGCAGAAAAAGAAATACTTCAAGAAATCATCATGACCTACAAAAGTGTAAAAGTGATGTCGCGTTATACGAAATGGATTGTACTCATTATACTCTTATTAGCCCTTGATTTTTCACGTATTATGGATGCGTTTGTAAGTATTTTTACACAAAAACCAAATATCCGACTCTAAACATACTCTGAGACGCGCGAAATTCTTTAGAAAATGGATTCTTAATTTTGCTCGTCTCATGGAGGTGATAGAGAATGCCTTCGCCCATTTAAAACAGTAGATTTCAAAAATTAAAACTTCACCCCCTCCCCACTTTTGAGGCAGGGAAAGAGAGATTATACCGTAATCTATCCGCTAATCACTTGAGTGTTTCTTAGATACCTGAATCGACAATAGACATATTATCAAGCCTCTCCTGTTATAAATGAAGCCCACTGTTCCAAGAGAACATGTCGCTGTTCTAAAAAATCCGTTCGCATATAAGCTTTCGTCACTGAACTCCCAACTGAATGGGCAAGAACAGTTTCGGCAATCTCAAATGGTGTTGACGTTGTCTCTGCTATCCAATCCCGTAAGCTTGAACGAAAACCATGGGGACGATAAGTCAAACCACAAACTGTCATATACTTTGCCATGGTGGCATCAGAAATGGGGTTGCCTCTAAGACCAGAAAAGAGAAAACCATTCTTTTCAAAGGGGAGAGTTTTTTCAATAACTCTCAAAGCTTCATCACTTAGTGGCACGCGAAAGTCTGAAACTTTCCCTACAATACCTTTCATGTTTTCTTTTGGTATCGTCCATATATTTTTGTCAATTTGTTCAAGACGCAAATAGCGCAATGGATATGACCGTGCGCCTGTCAAAATCAATAACTTCAGTGCTAAATTTGAAAGGATCTTATCATCCAAGCTTTGATAAAATGCCGGAACCTCTTGCCATGGCATAGCAGGAATATTTGTTGATGTAGCACGTGGTTTTCCTAAAAGAGCGCGTGCTTTCATACAAGCCTGTAAATCAACATCTAAACCAAGAGCCGCAGCATATTTCAAGCAAATATTGATACGGTTAAGTGCTTTTCGCGCTGTGTCTGCTTTTTCATGCCAAAGGGGTGCGAGAACATTGCGGATGATATTGGCTGTTAATTTTTCTATAGGTAAATTACCTATGTGTGGAATCACGTGCAACTCTAGTGGAGAAAACCAGCGACCGTTTTTACCTTCATTTTTCAACTCTGCTTTTTTGCTTTCAAAAGCCGCTTTTGCAATTTCTTGGAAGATATTGCTTTGCTGTTTTAAAATAGTCTGTTCTCGAAAGACAATAGGATCATTGCCTTCTTTAAGAATATCACTATAATATCTTGTAAGCTCATGCGCTTCTTTTAAAGAGAGTTTTGTAACAGGACCAAGTCCCATTTCACGGCGCTTATTGTGGTGCGTATAGCGAAAAAACCAAGAGCGTGTATTGTCTTTTCGAACATTCAACCATAGCCCTGCCCCATCACAATATTTTCCTTGTGGAGAGGACTTTACAAGTAATGCTGATAACCGATGAATCGCCCTCACTTAACGTCCCCTCTCGTCCACCTTTTCAAGCATTGCTCGTCCACCTTTTTTGGTCCACCTTTTAGACCACCTTTAATTTCTGATTTGAGATTTTTCCTTTAATGCTTACTTTTTTTATTGAATCATAAAAAGCTATAGACATCAATACGCTCTTACACATCTTTATATACTTTGAATCTTGTTGCTAAGCCCCTGCTTGCCGCGTCTGGGCACCACTTTTTGTTTTTCCTTATTTAATATCTTGTTTTTATTATATTTTTAACATGATGGATTCGTAAATAAAGGTTAGGGAATAGGATTTTGTGACATGGCTCTCAATTATTGCGAATCAGGTTTTTTAAAGGGCATAATCAACTTTTTACTTAAATAAATCTGAATGCGTACCTGTCCTATCAAAATGGATGTGCTCTTCGTCAACTATATAAATTAACAACCAATCGGATTCTATATGAAGATATCGACGAGGCTTTTAATTTCCTTGTAATGCATGATCATTTAAAATAGATAGCAATTGCTTCTTATTAACTAGAAGTTGCATAACTTCTGTGAACTTTCGCATATCTTTTCCACGTTTTTTTGCTCATTTTACATCCTTTTTAAACTTTCCTGAATAACTCACTGAACGCATAATCAAATATCCAATTGCTTAATCAAATCAGCAATATTTTCAGCATAAAAAACATCTTCATTGCTATCATTTTTATGAAAAGTTTCAAGCGTTTCTTTATTGGGTATCTTATTATTTTCAACGTACACACGAATAAGATCACGTAAAATTTGAGATGCTGAACAGTGTTTTATTTCAGCTATAGCCATAAATGCGCTTTTTAGATTTATATCTACTTTAGCTGCTATAAGTCACTTTTTTCACTCATAATATTTCCTCTTTAAGAATATTAATGATTATACATTATTTAACTTAGTTAAACATAGTGTAAATTATCATTAATATTAATTTCTTTTCTTAAACAAAAAGTTTTTCAACTTTTTGTTAGTCACTTTTTGAGGTGTGAAAAGCTATTATCTACGGCATCCACGAAACGGGAAAAATCTATTACGAACATAAAGACAATCAATTTCATGATACGTGACATCATCTTTAAACCTTGGTAGGTCTCTATCATCTCATGAAGGAGCTGTTGTTCTTTTTCTGTAAGACCTTTATCTTTGCTGCTTCGTTTCTTGACCATCTTTCCAACCACATA
>NZ_JBHILW010000046.1:0-2980 GCF_042193565.1 Bartonella sp. SD1336NMGDW | reverse complement strand
AAATCTCTTAGAGCACGAATGCGGTGTAAAGTAAGACCATCAAAAGTGAATTTTTCATTGGTAAATTCGTATTTTTTCATTGGAAATTCTTTCTTAACGTAAAAAGTTTTGAAATTGACACCTTATAAAGGCGCCGGGCGCTCAAAACACGGCGTTAAGTCCGTTGCTATGCTTTCCCCTAAAAAGGGTATTGTATGGCATAGCTACACCCGACAAAATCACTATATATGCTAACAAAAGCATAAAAGATAGTCAGTATTTTAAGAAGTGGATAAGGTCGTTTCGTAACCTACCCGCTTAACGTAAAGTGTTTTGATCACTTGATTATTTATATAACAAAATACGTATTTATTGTCAAATAATATTTTATCTTTTTTGATATTTTTTTCTTATTTTTTAAATACGTTGTGTATTGATAATAACTTATGCTTATTAATTGCTTCTTTTATATTTATGTGCTTTTAAAGCTATATTATAAGATTTATAAAACGATTGCGTTATTTTCTGAATCTATACATTTATAATATTTAGAAACGCTCTCATAATGCGTATTTTAAACTTTATAACCTATCAATTTTGTCACTAAATGGCTTCTAAGATTTCTGTTAATTTCTTTTAATAACACATTTTAGACTTAACAGCCTTATAGGGACTGTCTTTATAACAAATGCTTTCATTTGCATTTTTGCTTTCTCTATAGTTGTTATGTTCTTTATAGCCATGGCATCATTTTTCAGTTTCATAAGAGAAATGATAAATAGGATAATTGTGATTTATAGACCATTATGAAAACACTTATGAAAACATCTCAATAGAAACTGATCATTATAGAGATGAGCAAAATCCCTTTTAATAAACTTTTGTCAGTCTTGTCAGTTCTTTTTAGAACCTATATCATTTTTTTTAAATGAGAGAAAATTAAAATCATTATATTTCAATAAGTTAAGTTTTATCAATTTTTCAAAATACAACTTATTAAAACAGCCATAACAAATAAATACAACTGTAAATATATATTTGTCAGTTTATGTCAGTACATTGAATCGACAAAAGTGATCATTTAGTGAATGATTAAAACATGTCTTATGAGAGTATGTAATCTTTAAAGCCTTTCAAAAGATAGTTTGTAACTCATAAGAAATGTTATCAAGACTTTTATGGTACTTAGTTTTGAGGGTTTTAAGAACCTTAAAAACCTATAAGTAATATAAGAAAATGAATATACATAATTCTGTTTAAACAAAGCTTTTGAAAAGCATAAAGCTATCATTTTAGATTACGGTATAATCTTTTAAAGGCAATGTAAAAGAAGCGTATTCACTTTAAGATGGGATTTTTTAAAAGTCTTAAAGCAATCAAAATAAGAGTATTTAAAAGTGGAAATGATTTCTTTTTTAGAATAACGCATATTAGGATTGTATCTAATCAACTTAACAAGAGAGGTATAGATTATAGTTATAAGATTCTATACCCCTTGTGAGTTTAGCAAGCCAAGTCTATTCAATTTCTCTTAGTTCTAATTTTGGTAAGTTCTTAACGATTTTCATGGTCTCTAAACTTACAGTAATAACCCTTTGGAATAACTCCAATGGATAAGCAGGGTTGCCAATGGTCTCAATAGCATAGCGATTGGCATCATTCACAATGCTGCTCTTTTTATCTGTCTTTACACATTGACGCCCCATAACCCATTCAAGAGCGGGTTTACCATTGACGATATACTCATAAGCTTCAAGAGGGATATCTGTTATTGTGATATTGCTGTTATAAAAAACAATCGATTTATCTTTTTCCTTACTATTCTTAATTTTTGCGAATTTCATTTCAGTCACATAATAAAACTTTTCTGGATTATAGATCTCTGTTTGTTTTGGATTACCCTTTTTAAAGGTCACTGGATAAGGTTCTACAGTTTCATAATTCACGTGCAAATGACCCAGTTCACGTCCTGTTACAATAGAGCTCCGTTTTCGTATAAGGGGTTTAATTCTCTTCAAAAGAATTAAAACGAAGCTTATTAAATCCATTTTGAACGAATTAAGAAAAAATGCAGAAAAATGCGAAAAAAGCCGATATTTTTTTCAAAAAGTTTTTTAAATGCTGCTTATCCACAGCCCATGACATGGGATAAGATCAGCAAAATAGTGAAATCTGCTATTCGTTTTATGAAAAAAAGACAAATGCACTATGTGCTTTAAAATATCAGAATGAGTATTTTGAAGAATTTTATTGCGAATTTTGCTTATAGGTTTTGAAGGTTTCTCAAACTCTCAAAATACTCAAAAACTTCAAAACTCATAGATAAGGCGTTCTTTGGAGATTCACTCTATGAATGCAAGGGGATATGGTTGAGCAAATTTATCCTTTATATTTATGGGGATATTGATGTATTAACCATTGACGGGCTAAACAATTTTGTTTAGAGGTCTTTCTACATAAATGTGGGGGAGAGATCTTCAGCAGTTAAAATAAAGCAGTTTTGGGTGTCACTTTTTGGGTCACAGAGGCATGTGCTTTTGTTAAAAGCGTTATAGGGCAGTGGCTGTTTTGAGTGGACTTGTTAGAGGTTCCATGAAGTTCTTTTAAACAATGCTTCATGAATAGTGCAAAGCGGGGGCAATCTGTATTGTTTTCTGTATTTTTACGCCAAAGTTCTCTTTTGAGAATTTTTCGTGCCATTGTTGTTTTCTTTGGCTTGTTTACAGGTGTAAGTGTTTATGCGCGCTCTTCAGCTGTTTTTCATTCCCCAACCGATAATTTTTCTCGCCAACAATCTGAGAAACAGCAATTAGAAAGAATTGAGAAATTACGGTCTTTAACGCCTAAAAGGATCAAGACGCCTTCAGAGCAAAATCCAGAAACGCTTTTGGGTGGGAAACAATGTTTTCCCATTCATGCTATTATTGTTGAGGGAGTGCATCATGTCAAAAAGCGCTCTATATCAGCCGTAACAGAGCCTTATGTTGGAAGATGTATCGGT
>NZ_JBHILW010000045.1:0-3155 GCF_042193565.1 Bartonella sp. SD1336NMGDW | reverse complement strand
GCTCTAATCCTTCTTTCGATATCTTTCTCATCTGACGCTCCATAAAAAAAGCCCCACAAAAGTGAGGCTGGATAAAATGATGTTCTAATCAATCTCGCGCTAATTATAATAAAGTGGCTCGCTACATCCACGGGCGCCTATTTTTTCATCTTCGACATAACGAGAATGCGCAAAGTTCCGTACAAGATGATCATTGTTAGAGCCACCAGTCCAATCGCCTCCTCCCAACATAACATTTATGTCTACACGTAAACTGCTTCCTTGCTCCCCTGTATGCCATTTAGTCACTGGATAACAACCAGACAAATATTGCCACACATAACCGCAACCATCCTCACAACCAATATACGAAATCATCCGTCTATTGTTTGTATCAACGTGTCCTCCAGACGTTTTGGGAGAAGGCGCTTTATTGCCTATAATACTGGTTCCCGAATTGATTCCACACATGCAAGACGCGAACTCATCACTCGTCAAAAATCTCTTACTAACAGACCAAAAATCAAATGCATGATCCGCATAGCTACGATTGATCGTAATCGGAACACCATATGCCGACTTTGCATTTTGACCTGTCCCTGATTGAAGATAAATATCAACCCAAATATTATGCCACGGATTGTAAACCATCCCTTCTGGACTACTACGTGGGCGGTGATTTAAACACCAAACAGAATTGGGCAAAACATCTCCCGCTTGATAACCCGATAAGAGATGACCTTCAATCTCACCAACATCCGCACATAGCGTATGAAATCCACCAATCTTTTCAGAATTATCCTCTGTATAGCCATCAGGAGCCGTCGGATTTTGCGAAAACTCAAAGGATAGCTCATTCGTCTGATCTTTTAAGATGAGATATATATAATAATCCTTTCCTGCTTCAAGATCTTCGTCAAAAGTCATCCTTCCACGCCCTGGAATGCGGTAAAAGAGGTGCCTGCCCCCATTCTCACCACCATGATAAAAGCGAAAACATGCCCCTTTATTGATCACAAGACCTTTTCTATTTTTCGGATCGGCTTCCAGAATTCTGTGAGGCTGATTAAAACGCACATCCTCTAAAAAACTAGTGGAAAGAGAACCTACCACTGCCTTGTTGGTGAGTTGATCAACCTCTAGATTCAACGTATCACCCGCTTGAATAAAGAAGAGCACTATTTTGACTCCCTCCATCATTCGTGCTTTTTGTTCAACTAACTCTTTAAGAATGGGTAGGACGCTTTGATGATCGCTTTTGCAAAGATTTTTTTGTTTGTTGACGTTTTCTTTCATTCTTAAAATGAGTTATCATGGCCCGTTCCTTCTTTCTCGTATTGCTTAGACCAAAAGTATCATTGTCCATAAATTGCTGATATCCAGCTATCATGAGATCGGTTAGGAACGAGTCACTTTTCAGAGGTTGTGTAAAATAAATCCCCTTTGAATCCTGCAATTTATATCGAAAGCCTGCTTTTTTCATGCACTCATATACTGAAGCAAATTCACTTGCATACGAATTCATATCACTAGAAGAAGCATAAACCGGTTTCCAGCCACATTTTAAAAGTGATTGTTCGATTACAGCCCGATCTGCTCTAGGCTTTTCCCATAAAACCAAAGTCGATGGGGGAGGATTGCCTAACTGACATCCAGCTGTACTTAAGAGAGCCATGCAGCTCAATAGTTTTAAGATTTTTTTCATTTTTCCCCTCCTCCATAGTTTTTTTAAAAAATCTTATAAGAAGAGTTGAATTTCAAACTAAGAGCTTTCTCCGCCTTTTCAATCTGTAGATTATCAGCCGCATTTTCTTCAGTACGAAAATTGATAATATCATCATTATATTTATTAACTTTATCAATTAATACTGCAACATCATCTAAGGTATAGGTTTTCATGAATCCTCCCCTGCATACTCTTTAATTCTTTTGCAGAGAAATTCATAAAAATTACTTGCGTAATACTGGGGATCGTCAAGTGGAAACTTAAGATAGAGCGGGCACTCTCCATCCCGAAACTGCGTATAATCAAAATAAAAGGTTTCACCAAAATCAGTTGTGCAGATAACAAGTTGTTTGGGGTCCGTAAAGCCATCTCTTCTATCGAGCAAATTTCGGTAAACAATATCACCAGCAGGAATACCTGCGCAGATTTCATAAATACTGAATATTTCTTCACCTCCAATTTCTCCTCCTCCATAATTTTTTAAAAAACCCTTATAGGAAGAGGTAAATTGTAAATCGAGAGTATTCTCAGCTGTTTTAATCCTTACATCATCAGGAGCATTATCTTTAGTACCAAAATTAATAGCATGACTATGCATATCAATATATTGTGCAACATCTGATAAAGTATAACTTTTCATAAATTTTTCTCCATAAGTCACAGCGTGTTTTTACTCATAATGAGTGTTTCTAATGATCAATATTTCTCTACCATAGCCAATGGAATTGGGATGAGATTGATAAAATCATAAGAGATCTTTTTTTGAAGGAACTCTTTTCTCATCTGTGTCTGTAAAATCATCTCGCATTTACAATATATGATATAATTAAAGGGGATGATCATTAAAGCTTAGAGAGCGCCTTTTAGTGTCATTACTCCAATATTTGCAATAATTACTTTTTTTTTCCTGCTTAGGAGACTTTTTTTGAAATCCAACAAATAACTTTTTTGATAAAATTTGTCTTTGGCTTCATATGAGCAACCAAACTCTTGTCTTGATAAAATGAGTAGAGAACCTCAACGAGAGGACTATCTTGTTCTTGTGTCACAGGATGTAACATAATAGGCCTACAATCGACTCCAATAGGAGCTCTTCCTGATGCCATTCTTTCCACATTTGTACCTGTTATTATGTGTCCTTTTTCTTTCCAAGAAGAAACTGTTTCAGGATCAAACAGTTCATCTTCCTGATAAACTTTTTGACCTTTAAATTCCATAGGCTCAGCTGCCCCCATACTTTTTTTCTTTATCCATTTCATGATTCATAATCCCCTCGATTTTTTCAAAATAATCAATTTATTCTTTGTTCTAAATAGACTTAAATAAACTCTCCTTCCAAGAGCGAGGTTATTCCTCGCTAAAAAGCTCTGAGTGATCATCAAGCTTTTCTGCCACCTGTTTAATCAAAGCGTAACTCACTTGCTTCACCTTTGCTACTTCTTTGGCTAAA
>NZ_JBHILW010000044.1:0-3544 GCF_042193565.1 Bartonella sp. SD1336NMGDW | reverse complement strand
AAGCCTGTTTCTGCCGCACGCCGGTGTGCTAGACCTTCAAGACGCTTCCCGCCTGCTTTGGTCCATTTCTGTAGCTCTGCAGGGACAGCTTCATATTCACCTTGATTGAGCTTTTTTAACAGTGTCGAATTACAAAAGGCTCCTGTTCCTACATTATAGCAAAAAGAGACTAACGCCGCGAATTGTTCATCTGTTAATGAAACTGTAACCGCGCGTTCAACAGCATTTTCAAATTGCCTTAAATCTTGACAAAGAAGTTCTTCTGCTTGCTTTTCAGTGATTGTCATGCCTTCGTAAATAAAAGGCTTTCCAGCACTGTTTGTATGTCCATAACCTATTGTCCATACCCCAATGGCATCTTTATAGGCGTTCAAACGCAAACCTTCCCATTGTTTGATAAGTGCTAGTCCTTCTGATGATATTTTTCGCATATGATTCTCCATAAAAAAAGCCCCGCAAAAGCAGAGCTGGATTAAAAAATTGACATCTTTCCCATTCGGAAAGATAGCTTGTTAAAACTCATGTCGCTTTTTCATTGGAACAAAAGAATGTATTTGACATTATCAATTTTGTAGCATATAAACTACAGATGTTTATTGTTAAAAAAACACACTATTTTACAGAGTGGTTAGACTCATTAAAAGACAAACAAGTGCAAAAGAAAATTGCTGCACGTATTTTCCGCCTTGAATATGGGCTTCTAGGAGACGTGAAATATTTCCGTGGCATTGGTGAACTAAAAATAAATTATGGACCAGGCTATAGGATTTATTTTGTAAAACAAGGGAAACAAATCATTTTGTTATTAAATGCTGGTGATAAATCCACACAACAAAAAGATATCGAAAAAGCCCTTCAATTAGTAAAGGAAATGAAACATGGAAATTACTAAATTTGATGTAAGTGAATATTTTAATACGCCTGAAGACTTTAAGATTTTATTAGATGATGCTTTAGAAACCAAAAATAGTGGCTATATTGCACATGTATTAGGTATTATTGCGCGTAAACAAGGAATGACAACTGTTTCTCAAGAGACAGGACTAAATCGCGAGTCTCTTTATCGTTCTTTAAGCGATAAAGGTGATCCACGACTTTCTACTTTTCTTAGTGTTTTGAGTGCTTTAAATTTGCAGATTAGCTTAACGCCTATCCAAAATAATTGTAAGGAACAAGCGGCTTTAGAAGAAGCATCTTGACCACCTCCCCATTTTTGAGAACGGGGAGGGGAGGCATATTTTTTACTTAAGCGGCTTTCACTACAGATCTTTCTAAGACTTGTTTTGCTTCTTTGATTATGGCTTTGTAATGCTTGCTTTCTTCTACCAACGTAAAGGCTTTGACAAGATGCATGTGGAGAGGTCCATAAATGTAAACAGCCTTTTTAGTTGGAGACATTTTATCCCAATCTTTTGGGAAAGCAAAACGTATATCATCATAATCAACAAATTGACTTTTTAGTTTCTTTTCACATTCAATAAAGTAACGACGAGCTTGACGTCCTTTCTCATTGCGCTCAACCATTGAGAGCTCTTTCGCCATATCTAAGGTGAGATGATATTCTTTACTTATAACATTTTTACGTTTCTCATTTTTGAGAAACGTAAAACCATAATCTTGATTTTCCAAAAATCCATATTCTTTAATACGACGTACAATCCAATCTGCAAATTTAGAGTTGACTTCTAAAAACGTATGTAATTCACGTGCGTTAACCGTTTGAACAGTTTCTTGACCAATATTTTGTTCTTTAATTTCTATAAGAGTGTTCATA
The DNA here is from genome assembly GCF_042193565.1 of Bartonella sp. SD1336NMGDW. NCBI lineage: Bacteria > Pseudomonadati > Pseudomonadota > Alphaproteobacteria > Hyphomicrobiales > Bartonellaceae > Bartonella > Bartonella sp. SD1336NMGDW. Next base: position 1,770 of record NZ_JBHILW010000044.1, on the reverse strand, counting down.
AGAATTCCTTACTATTTAGATGTTTCTTAATGACACTTTTAAAAAGTGCCGGGTGCTAAGAAACACGGTAGTAAGTCCGTCGTTATGCTTTTCCCAAAAGGGTATTGTATAGCGTAACTACACCCGACAAGATCATTATATGCGTGTAACATACAATGAGTCAAAGCCTTTAAACGTGCGGAGAAGAGATTGTTTCGTAACCAAATCCGCTTACTATTAAGGTGTTTCTTAGGCACCTGATTCGATTATTCATATTGTCGTCACATTGTCAAGCTGCTTTCGAGATTTTTTACGTTTTTACTAATTTGACTTATATATCCTCTTCATCCATATGGATTACGCCTTCGCCTTCGTCGCATGCGTTTGGTGGGGCGTTTGGATCAAGGGTATCGTCCTTGTCTGGTGTTGTGTTTGCAACGTTTCCAGCCGCATCTTCTTGTGATGCATCAAAAAGTTCGCACTCTATTTTTGTGGTGTAACCACCCGTTTTATCAAGTTTGTGTTTAACACTTTTGATGCGCCATTCTGCCGGTATATAAGGGCGGAAAGGGGGCTCTTGAACAAGCTTTGCTTCTGCTTGCACAAACGGATCACCACCGATATCACATGAGAAAGAAGATTTACCGCGTGATGATTTATTGCGATAAGCAGCAATGGCCGCAACAGCCTCTGATTGGTTATGGTAGGTATATTTGAGTTCATGAAACGGCGGGTTACCAACCTTGACTTCTTTTTTTTCACCAGTGCGGATATCATGATAGGTTGCGAGAACACCGCCTTTTTTCTCTTTGTCTTCTTCTTCTTTCTCAGGTGTTGTTTCTGCTTTTTCCGATTCAGATGATGATGGTGCTCTGTCATTGTCATCCATATGGATAAAGTTTTCATCATCATCAATCTCTTCTGGTTCTCGTGCATCAGCCGCGGCTTTTTGGTCGTCTCCCACATCTGTTTCTAAGCCATTGGCTGCACCTGCTTCATCCCGTGCGCTGTATTTAAAATCCCAAGAGGTGCAATGTTGCTCATGAATAACAATAATAGGGAGTGTTTCACCGGTGATGGCTTTGCCTTCACCCCGTTTGGCAAGAACAAGTTTACCATCAACGGGCTTTGCTACCGCATCATATTCTTCTGCAAGGCGTGTAGCAAAAGCCATATCGCTTTCTGATGTTTGGTCAATGTGTCGCACAACGATTTTTGCAAGAGAAGGATCAACCTTTGGCGTATAGCCATTACGCTCTGCTATCTCTTGAACAATACTGCCAAGGGTTTGCTGGTGATAGGATTGGCTTTTGGGGGTTCTGTAAGACGTGTTCATGGAGGCGGCACGCCCTGTCACGCTTAAGCTTTGTGGTGGGCTGCTTACAGAGATTTCGTCTATCAGATAGGCTCCCATATCGCGGTTTTTTCCGCCTTCATAGCCAAGTTTTACAGAAATGACTGTCCCGATAAGAGGAATATCAAGAAAGCCGTTATCACTGTCACGCGCACGGTCATCAAGCTCTATAGTGATACGATCACTTTTGTTTTCTGCTTCATCGGTAATTTCAATCGACAAAACATAATCCATAAGAGTTTTTGTGATGTCTTCTCCATTTGCCAGAACCGTGCAAAAAGGTTTCATGATTGACTGCCCCAAATTCTGATCACTGGTGTGGCTTTCGGATAGGGGAGGGTTGGTAAGAGTATCGTGATGCCTGCTTTTAAAATGGGTCCATAGTCTGCAAGCCCCAAATTCGCTGCATAGACGCGTTCAACAGCAAGGGCTTGTTG
>NZ_JBHILW010000043.1:0-3557 GCF_042193565.1 Bartonella sp. SD1336NMGDW | reverse complement strand
TAGACAACTAATAAAATTTCGTCAGAATTTATAAGAATTGGATTTTCCATAATTTCTCCTCCCTAACGCCTCTTGGCGATTGTTTGTGCGTGGTTTATGGATACCAATGTAGCGATTTTAAAAACAAAGTCAACAAAAAAATGTAGCGATTTTGAAAATCTTTAAAAAAGTAATAAACTAAAGGCTTACTTGAAGAGAAGTATAAAAATATTAATTCATATTCTGGCTGGCTTAATCCAGTCGATAGGTGCACACCATTCTAATTCTACATCTACGATATCGGCATATTTTCCATTTATACTGGATAAAACCCATTTCCCTTTTTCTTTTCCGAGACGTAATACTTTGATGTAAACTTTTCCACATTTAGTTTTTATGATAGCACGGTTGTTAATAAGATCCTCTGGTGGCAAATGATAGGAATAAAAAAGAAGGCTTCCTTCTTCAATGGCTGGAAACATAGAATCACCTACCACGCGAACAGCAACAGTTCCTTTAGGAGCGGATGGCGGGGCTTCTACTTCTTCTAGACAACCAGAATCTATTGCGTTTATTTCTCCTCCGGCTCCTACAGATCCGATCAAAGGAACTAAGTGATTAGTGGGAATAGAAGCACCTGTAAGCTTTGATATTTCTAATAATTCTCGAGCAGAAATATCTCTTGTTCCTTTTAGCATTTTATTGACGGCAGCACGATCTATCGAGCGACCTAAAGAAGCGGTTAGCTGTCTTGAAAGCTCTGATTGGCTTAATCCAGCTTCAGATAAGGCATTTTGTAACCATTGCGAGATACTTATTGTCATATCTTTATTGTAGGTACGTTGTATACAATCGTCATTTTCTAATTTAGCAACATATAGTTTCATTATCAATTTTCTTTCTTGACATTGTTTTTATAATCGCTACATAATGTACTATGAAACAATTTTCGGAAATAATAAATCTGTTAGGTGGGGTTCGTAGGGTATCTCAGTTGCTTGGGGTTCATAGAACACGCGTGTACGTCTGGCTCCGTCCTATATCAAAAGGTGGAACTGGTGGGAGAATTCCAACAAAACATATCCCAATTCTTTTGAATGAAGCCAAAAGAATTGGAGCACCGATTAAGGCAGAAGACTTTTTCTCGTTTTTTTATAGGACGCAATCATGTGATTCTAAATTATCTTCACAATCTGCTTTTACTGCTGCTTCTACAGATAGTAATGAACATCAACAGCACCATTCACATTCTTAAACAGGCAAAAATAAAGAGACAAAATTAATAGATTACGCGTCACCATGCGCACGCATAAATACGCAACAGCCTTAAGGGGGGATTATGATCATTAACGCACAAACCATTTTATGTCTTGATCTAGGGACCAAGACAGGCTGGGCGATATGCGGTGCGGATGGTCACATCATCAGTGGTGTCATGAATTTCCACCCCCGATATTTTGAAGTCGGTGGAATGCATTATTTACGCTTTAAGAGATGTCTATCAGAAATAAAACAGACAGTAGACAGCATTGACGCGGTGTATTTTGAAGAAGTGAGGCGTCATAATAGTACTGATGCAGTGCATATTTACGGTGACTTGTTATCAACCTTAACGACGTGGTGTGAACATCATCAGATACCGTATGAAGGCATTCCTGTTGGCACAATTAAGAAAGCAACAACAGGAAAAGGAAACGCATCAAAAGTAAAAATGATTAAGGCAATATGTTCCAAAGGACATACGCCTAAAGACGACAACGAAGCAGATGCTTTAGCAATTTTATATTTAATGAAAGAAGGGGGTATATATGTCCAGTAAATTACCGTGGACGAGGCTGTTTGCAGATAGGTGGATTCTTGATCTTGCTTGTTTATCTCCCATTGAATGCAATGTTTATATAAAATTGCGTTTGCAAATGCTTTATACTGGAGAGCCGCTTTTAAATAACACAAAGGTCTGGGCTAATTACACTGGTTGTTCAGTAAAAATGTTTATGAAAGCGTTAGAAGTTTTAATAAGCACGGGTCATATCGAACGTTTAGACGATGGGTGTTTATGGAGTTTAAAAGTTGAAGAAGAACTCAATAACTCTAATGAAAGCTTAGATAAGGTATCGAAGACATCTCGGTCAAAGAAGTTATCAGAGAGAGCAAAGAAAGCAGCGCAGGCAAGATGGGATAAACATACAAATGATGCTTGTGATGATGCTAAAGCCATTGAAAATACTGATAAAAACAATGCTAAAGCCATGCTTAACGATGCTAAAGTTATTAAGCATGATGCTAACAGTATGCTTAAGGATGCTAAGCATGATGCTTACGACATGCTTAATGATGCCTATATATATAACATAAACAATAACACTAACATTAACAGTTATAATAAAAAAACTAAAACTATCGTTTTAGCAAAAAAAGAAATTGGTTCTGAAAGTTTAGCAACAATCGATTTGGTTGACGAACCAACAGAGGTTGCTGCTGTTGAAGCCACATCAGAGCAAATCACAACATCATCAGACAACCAACCTTCCATTCACGAGCAAGAGAACGTTCCCAAAAAAGCAAAACGAGCGCAAGCTAATCGCGGTTGTCGATTGCCTGCGGATTTTGAACCCGATTACGATTTTGCCATTGCAGAGGGCTTGCCTCCAGAGCGCGTGAAAGTCGAAATTGCAAAGTTTCGAGATTTTTGGAAAGCCTGTGCAGGAAAGAATGCTATCAAACGTGATTGGCAAGCAACATGGCGTAACTGGGTGCGAAAGGCTATCGAGGGTTTAGAAAAAACGAAAAACACGAACAACAATGGTGGAAACAATGGAAACTTTTCAAAAGATCAAAGAACTCGCGGTGGTACCGGAGAGACAATCCGTAATCTTATCGGTGCAACACAGCTTAGTGACGCCTCTACAAGATACCGTGCAACAGATAGAGCGATGTGTAACTCTGGAATTCCCATGGACCTTGATCAATGGCAGTCAATTGACAAAAACCCTAGAGAAACAAGCTTTAGAAGCTTATCAGACTGTTCAAAACTTACTTACCTTGAAAGCATCTGTTGAAGACATAGCAGAAGCTCTTGATGTGCTTGAAGGTGGTTTGACAATGCAAAAAGTTTCGAATGCAGAAGCGCGTGCAAAGGCTTATATCGCTGCTCTTAACGGCATTTCACTCTGGTCTTTATTGCAAGCCGTTAAAAATCTTATACGTGGTGAGGCAAAAGGCATGTCCACAACATTTGTGCCCTCATGCGCTGATCTGGCGCAGTATTGTCGCGATTTAGAAAGCAGGCTTTATGGTGTTGCTGAGAAGGTTTTTATAGCAGTTGAAAATACGCGTAACCTAGCTTTAGGAGGCAAGCGCATTTCATTCATGAGAATAGGCAAGCCTAGTGAAGAGCAACATAACAGTAGCAATTCTAAAGCGGCTTAAAACAGCAAACTAGTGAAAAGTGCTGATCATTTTACGATTAGGCATGTGTTTAAATCGACAAAAAGGTACCGCAGGAAATAAATATGTTTACAGATAAGCAGCTAAGAGCCTTGTTTGGCATTATAACTTTTATATTTTTATGTTTTTTA
>NZ_JBHILW010000042.1:0-3607 GCF_042193565.1 Bartonella sp. SD1336NMGDW | reverse complement strand
TTGCTGTCTTTAAAGCATTCTCTGTTTGCTTTTGCCGTTCGCTTTGCTTGCCAAGGTGAAATGCCTTGGCTAAAGCCGCTATAAAGCAAAACTTCTCGAGACAGATATCATTGGTTCTGGAACACCGATACCTCTTAATTTTTTCAAGAAAAAAAACAAAACGCGGCGTAACTTACACAATGTTTGGAAAAAAGAAATCTTGCCTCATGGTTTTATCAAGGGTAGGAGTTTTCCAAAGCGTGTTGATTTTAAAAAGATGAAGAGTAATGTTTTTCAAAGAGTAGACGGAGGTAAATTCCCCATTGCAAAACAAGAAGGATCATCAATTGCTGGAGTGATGTCCAAACCAGAAATCACAAATTCTATCGCACAATATGCCAGTGAAAGATTAACTAAAAACATACAGAGACAACTTAAACGTCAAGAATACGGTGCTAATAAGAAAGCTAAATAATGTTCTCAAGCTTTATCTACCTATCCCATATCCTTATAAGTTTATGCATTACACACTTTGATTGCAATTTTAAAAACAAATTATCACTTATGCTTTGTTTTTTTATAAAAAAGTCAATAAAATCAATATAAAAGATACTTCCCAGCGAATTAGCTTCGTTACGGGGCAGGCTGCGTAAACTATTGCTAGCGACAGAATTTTCAAATTAACTGTACATTGTACACTTAACTCATTGATAAATAATTATTTCAATATGCACACTGTACAGTATATAATTATTTTGAGATGGAAATTATTTTTATTCTCGACATTATTGCGTCAATGTATATTTTTGAATCAGGTGCCTAAGAAACACCTTAAATCGATAGCGGATAGATTACCGACACAATCTCTTCTCCGCACATTAGAGACTTTGACTCATTATATGCTACATGCATATAATGGATTTGTCGGGTGTAGTTACGCTATACAATACTCTTTATGGGCCAAGCGTAACGACGGATTATCGACTGTGTTTCTTAGCGCTCAGCATTCTTCTGGAATGTCAACAAGGAACCTTAATCGATAGGATTTCACTATGAACACTCTTATAGAAATTAAAGAAATGGTTATTGATAGAGAAGCTGTTCAAACCGTCAATGCTCGTGATTTGCATGAATTTTTGGAAATTACATCAAAATTTGCAGACTGGATTAAAAATCGTATTATAGAATGCAAATTTCGAGAAAATATAGATTTTATAGTTTTTTCTAAAAATTTAGAAAAAGATTGCCTAGCGTAAAATACCACAATACATTAGGCATGGCAAAACACCTTCAATGATCGAGCGTAATGATAAAGGTCATTAACCAAAAGAGTATTTTATCGAATGTGAAAAGCTTGCAAAACAAGTAGCGACACCGCAAATCGATTACTCCAAGCCCGAAGCATTACTTGGCATCTTGATTCAACTACAAAATCAAATCGAACAGAAAGATAGCATCATTGCAGAATTAGCATCCAAAGCAGACGCGCTTGAGAGCTTAAAACCTTCTGATGGTTTGTTCAGTCTTATTGAAGGGGAAAAATCCTTGAAGTACGACCAAAGGACTTAACAGATTACTTGCGTAAACATGATTGTGTGTATCGCCGTGTTCCAAGTAATCCATTATACCCTATCAGGATAAAATCAAGAAAGGATTTATGGATTATCCTGCTATCACTATTCAAAGACCTAATGCTACAGAAAAGGTACTGCCTTCAACAAAAATTACACCAAAAGGATTAGCATATTTGAGAGAACAAATCTTTGGGGGTGTGCAATGAAGGTAGATACCAGTTTTTTATGCGATTTATGGATAACGTTGTTTCACTTTGTTAATTGTGAATATGTAGATAACAAAAATTGTAGTGCTCTGGTCGACATCATGGGCATAGTAGAAAAAGCTTTGATTTTAAAACTTCAAGATGAGGTGCCGAATATTACAAAGATTCTTGCAGTTCTTACAGATTTTGGAACTTCAGAACTACCGCATAGCATGAATCCGTTATTGCAAGCTTATGCTCCTACTTTGGAAAGTCCTGTTGTAAAAGCTGCTTAACTTAAAAACACAACTCCCCTCCCCGTTCTCAAAATGGGGAGGTGGTTTAAAGATCAAGTTTTGAATAGGAGCCAAGACATACTAAAACCAATCGATCTTGAGCAATCAAGCGATAAATCAACACTAAGTCAGGTCGAATATGACAATCTCGATAATTGCTCCAATTCCCAGTCAATGCATGATCATGATATCGAGGTTCTAAAGGCTGGTCATTTGCTAATGCTGCAATGATTTGGCGCAAATCAATATCTAAAAGATGTCGATACCATCCCTTCATTTCACGCTTGAAATCACATTTGAAGATAGTGGTGCGTTCAATCGTCCACATATAGATCATCAAATAATTCGTCTACGGAATGAAACTTTTTTAAGTTGCCTTCATCTAATTCCGTAAAAGCCGCTATGGTTTCCGCATTGGGTTGAAACAAGAAGAACGGAATAGATTTATCTTGTGCAATACGCGTCATCAACACTCTCACAACATCACTTACTGATAAACCTGAAGCTTGAATAACTTGATTAGCGATATTTTGAATTTCTTCTGGTACACACGCCTAAAGCATACGACTAGCTGCCATAATGATCTCTCCTCTTGTAACTGTATTCCAGTGCAATACAAGTGGAGTTTAATTTCAACCGCAAAATATTTGGCTTATCTGATACGCCGAAAACCCCATTTCTCAATATGGGAAGGAAATCAAGGCAAGGCGAAACTATGAATAAGAAGCATCGTGAGGGGATATCGGTTCGTGCGTTTGCAAAAAAGATGCGTGTTTCACATAATGCAGTGGTTTCTCGGATAAAGACAGGCAAATTTGATGCGGCTCTTTTTGAAGATGGTTCTGTCAATGAAGCCGTTGCAACAAGCAAATCCAACAAGCACCCTACCCCATTTTTAGCGCCTGATGGACAACCGCGAACAAATATCAAACAAACCTCTACAGAGGATGCCAATGAATACAAGATAAAACTGGAGCGAATGCAAATTGCGCTTGAAAGCGAAAAGATTGCCCTTGAACGCTTACGCGAAACAACCGTTGATCGAGAAGAAATGAAAAAGGCAGCGCGTGAGTTTGGAAGAGTACACCGTGATGCCATGTTGAATTTTCCTCATCATTTTGCTGCAAGCATTGCTGCACAAGTTGGATGTGATGCCGCCAGCCTTATTGGTGTTATTGATTATTACATGGGCACAGCTTTGCTTGAGGGGGTTAATATTCCAGTACCTTTCATGATCCTCATTCTCCAGAGTTAGAGAACTTGCAAGAAACGAATAATGAATGAAAATACAGTCGAAGAATTTTTCGCCAATGCCAATGACGCACGACAACCAGACCGTCTGAAGCAGATCAACGCGCCGTGATTACAGTACGCTTATGCACTGTAAAAGCTTCTGAACTGCTATTGGACAGATGCCATCACAGATGAGCAAAAGAAAGCAGCCATTCAGTCATTAGAAGACCATAACAACAATTCTATTGCGATAGGAGAATGCACACATGGATATGAACTTTTTTAAACATGATGCTTTCTCAAGCATCACAATGATGAAAGCCATCGAAAACTATGAGTT
>NZ_JBHILW010000041.1:0-3686 GCF_042193565.1 Bartonella sp. SD1336NMGDW | reverse complement strand
TGTAAAGTAAGACCATCAAAAGTGAATTTTTCATTGGTAAATTCGTATTTTTTTGCAGGCTCTTGTTGATTAACAGGGGCGGTTTCATTTGCAATGTTAGAAATAATGGGGATGTTTTTTACTGTAGTATTCATACTAATATGTCCTAATCAAGAGTTTTGAAATTGACACCCTATAAGGGGCGTCGGGCGTTCAAAACACGGTGATTAGTCCGTTGTTACGCTTTTCTCATAAGAGTATTTTATGGCGTAACTACACCCGACAAAATTATCATATATGCTAATCATAGCATAAAAGATAGCCAGTTTTTAAAAGCTTTGGAAAGATTGTTTCGTAATCTATCCGCTAATCACAAAGTGTTTTGATCACTTGATTATTTATATAACAAAATACGTATTTATTGTCAAATAATATTTTGTCTCTTTTGATATTTTTTCTTATTTTTTAAATACGTTGTGTATTGATAATATCTTATGCTTATTAATTGCTTCTTTTATATTTATGTGCTTTTAAAGATATATTATAGGCTTTATGAAACGATTGCGTTATTTTCTGAATCTATACATTTATAATATTTAAAAACGCTCTCATCATACGTATTTTTAGTTTTATAACCTATCAGTTTTTTTACTAAATGGTTTTTAAGATTTCTGTTAATTTCCTTTATAACGCATTTGCAATTTAACAGCCTTTTATAGCTGTTACCTTCTTTATAGCTACCGCATCATTTTTCATTTTCATAAGAGCAATGATAAAGATGATAATGTGATTTATTTGTTATAAAACATCTAAAGAGAGACTGATAATTATAGAGATTATCGAACTCTCTTTAAACAGAGCTTTCGAAAAGTATACATTTATCATTTTAGATTACGATATAGTTTTTTAAAAGCAATCCAAATAAGAGTATTTAAAAGTGCAAATGATTTCTTTTTAGAATAACGCATATAAACTATTCTTTTAAAAAGGGATACTCAATAATAATTAAGTCAATAAGTTATATTAATAGTGAGAATTTTATTTTTTATTGATTCTATTAGTTTTTTTCTCTATCTCTCATCTTTTTGGAGCTTTTTTATAGCTTCAAGAGCGAGTTTTTTACGGTCTGTGCTCTTTATGTAGAGAAAAGTTAGAGTATTTTTAACTTTTCATATAATTATTCTTTGAAAAGGTCAGAGTGCGTTCCTGTACGAATAAGATGTAATTTATCTCCTTCTATTCTATAAATAAGCAGCCAATCTGGTTCGATATGAATATCATGATACCCTACCCAATCGCCTTTTAGTGGATGATCACAGTAGTGTCTTGGTAATGGCTTTTCTTCAATTAGAAGACTTAATAGTGTACGCAGCTTATTCATATTTTTACTGCGTTTTTCCGCCTTGCGCACGTCACGTTTAAATTGTCTCGAGCGAACAGGTATCAGCATATTAAATGCCTAAATCCTTAAAAAGGGCATCAGCGTTTTTAAATGTTTTACCTTTACCTTCATCTAATTCCTTTATAGCTTTACGTGTGACACTATTAGGTACTTTAAGCTCAAAAGGCAAACAACCTTCTTCAGCGACACGCAAAAATGTTATGCGGATAAGATCTGATGCACTTAATCCCATGCGTTCTAAAGTAATCATCGCTTGTTTTTTCATTTTAGCAGGAATGCGAGCGCGAACAACAGAATCGGCTTTCATGATTTGTATCTCCATTTATAACCTTTGTTATAGTGTAGCTACACTGTGACTTCAAGTCAATTTTTTAGAATTAAAAACCCTCTGGATAGCAGGTATGGCAAAAAAAACTCCACGAAAAGAATCCTTGATTCGCAATAATTAAGAGGAATGTTGCAAAATCCTATTCTCTTAACTTTATTTTGTTATCCCTCATAGTAAAGAAGATTATATCTAATCAACTTAACAAGAGAGGTATAGATTATGGTTATAAGCTCTATACCCATTATGTGAGTATGCCAAATCTATTCAGTTTCTCTAATTTCTAATTTTGGTAGTTTTTTCACGATTTTCATTGTTTCTAAACTTACGATAATAACCCTTTGAAACAACTCTAGAGGATAAGCAGGATTTCCAACAGTTTCAACAGCATAGTGATTGGCATCATTCACAATGCCACTCTTTTTATCTGTTTTTACAGATTGACGCCCCATAACCCATTCAAGAGCGGGCTTGCCATTAACGATATACTCATAAGCTTACTTAGGGATATCTGTCATGATGATATTGCTATTATAAATAACTGTTGATTTATCTTTTTCCTTACTATTCTTAATTTTTGCGAATTTCATTTCAGTCACATAATAAAACTTTTCGGGATTAGAGATGTCAGTTAATTTTAGATTACCCTTTTTAAAGGTCTCAGGATAAGGTTCTACAGTTTCATAGTTTACGTGCAAATGACCCAATTCATGCCCTGCTGTTACAAACTTCCAAAAGTCATCAGCCGTTTTTACGCAAGGGATACGAGGCAATTCTTTAGAGAGGTTATCGACATAACGCGTGCGATAATCTTCTGAATGCAAGAGACCATAAACATAATAGAATAGATCATCTTTTGTTATGGTTTCATTAGGATAAGCGGCTTTAAAATGTGCTAATCCTTCATCCGTAATGGCATCACGCATTTTCTTTTTTGCTTATTTTAGTAAATAAGCTATCGTCATGCTATTTTTCTTATCAAGCGATAATAATGGAGTGTTTCTTGTTGTCTCTAATATGTAACAGTTCCAATAAATTTGGTATATTCTATGAATAAGAGTCTTTACTTGAAGCTCAAGATTATATTACATGCAACACCTTAAAATTAAGAAGCATATAGAGCATATGATTGTCATTTAACAGTGTAATTATACAAGCTTCAAAAGCGGGGGAAATGATATGGTTTGCACAACTCATAAAGCAGGTATATACAGTACAGTCTATGCTTTTCTCTCAGATGTTATAAGTATTATTCTCATCAAAAAATTAAAGAATTGTTACGCGGTTGGCGATTTTTTCTGTGACGCTGACGATATGGTTCATTTTGTTGCTCACTTTGAGGGCACAATGAATGCATAGATTTTTTTTCACTTTTGTTTTTGCGGCTTTTTTGTGCCTTTTTTCTTTGCCGAGTTTTGCCGAAAACATTCGTGAGAAAGCGATTAATCAATCAGAGAGCATCCAACGACAACAAACGCAACAACAACGTTTTCAGCAATTACACCGTAGAAACGAAACCCATGGGGTCTTTTTGCCAGACGATGATACCACATCTGCCTATGGTGCTTCGTCTGGTACAACCTGTTTGCTGATCAAAAGCATTGAATTTGTTGGTACTCAGTTGATTTCTCACACCGACCTTCATGAAGCCATTTCTCTTTGGGAAGGACGGTGTTTGGGGATTGCCGAAATCAATAAAGTGCTCAAAGCGGTGACCAAGCTTTATATGAAGCGCGGCTATATTGCAGTGCGGGCTTATTTGCCTGAGCAAGATTTAAGCGGCGGTCATCTCAAGATTGTTGTTGTTGAAGGTGTGATGGAAGATATTACCCTTGATGGGCATAAAGTTGAGAGGAGACTTCAAGGAGAAATCACCACGGCTTTTCCAAACCTTATTGGAAAACCGACCAATCTGCGCCAGATAGAGCAAGGGCTTGATCAAATCAATCGGCTTTTCTCACGCCAAGCCACCATTAATCT
>NZ_JBHILW010000040.1:0-4273 GCF_042193565.1 Bartonella sp. SD1336NMGDW | reverse complement strand
TGCTGTTTGCGCATCCAAGCTTAAAATCGGAGCATTTTTAGGAAAACCAGTCCGATAACGGCGTGCAAGAGTAAGGAGATTATCAATTCTATATTTTGAGATTTCTTCCACAAAACCTAAAGGATTTCCCTTTCTAAAATTCTCCTTATAAGATTTGAGCTTTTCAACATCCCCAATCAAAACAAGCGCAATAAGGTGACGCGCTACAAGATCAAGTTCACTGTCTGGGGGAAAAGCCGCATAATCATAGATGATTTGATTCACATTTTGCCGATCAGCCCATTCAAGAATATCCGCACTGATCTGTTTCAGCTTGCCTTCATCCAATTCAGTACTAGAAACTGTATAAACTTCTTCTGCTTCTTTGATGGCTATATATTGAGGCATATTATAGAAAATTTCTCTATGAGCAGTGGAAAAACCAAGTGTTGAAAGGGAAGCCTTAAACGCAACAATCGGCTCTTCTTCATCACTTTGAAGGTTATACATTATATTGATAATACGGTCTTTACTTACAAAATAAGCATTGCGATCATAGTTCTTATCACGATAAACTGTCCACCCCATCCTTTTTAAGTCTTCAGAAACTGTATTAAGAAAAGACAAATCTTGCAAACTAAGACGATCATCTATGGCTTTTCGCTCATTAAAGATTTTCAGATGTCTTTCAGCAAATTCAACAGCGTGATTAACATACCCCTCCAGTTCTTCATCAAGATTTTGCAAATGCTCAGGAATCTTATCCTCTGCAATAGAATCTTGATAGGATTTTAGGACATCAATTTGACCTGTCAATGCTAAACAAGCCAAATGCCAAATCACAGCTGGATAATAGCTATATTTTTGGATAAGCGTTTTGCTTTCTATTGACGCTTGTAAATCTTGGGCACGTGCCCACTGTATCACCCGCTCAGAGATTTTTGTCAACTCTTGCTCATTCAATATCTCTACACAAATATCAATTCCTTTATCAACCCCACGAAAATTCTCTCCTCCAATCGTATTAAAAGATCGATAAATATCCGTAGGTCGTACAAGATTACGTTGTCCACAAAAATGAATATACAAGCAAGCCAAAGAAATCTCTTCATTAGATATTTCAGCTTCGAGATGAATATTGTACTGATCATAGAGATGTACAAAGCCAAAATCTAACTTAATAAAACGATCCGGCAAAACCAACCACATTTTCCCAAGCTCTGTGGCAAACCACCCTTGAATTTTAAAAATGCGAGTTGCTGCTGTAAGACTCATCGAACACTGTTTAGGTTTTTTACGCGCTAAAATGTCATCTAACTCCCCGTTTTTATAAGCTTGCGCAAAAAGAATGAGGCGCTCAATCCACCCTATTGTTTTGTAATCTGAAAATTCTGGTACATGTAATTGGGGTGTAAACTTAGAACTTTTTAAAGCCTCAATATCACCAAGTAATGCTTCTGCAACAGCAGAATGATTGGCTGCTTTTTCACGTAATTTTTGTTCAATATCTTGTGCTTTCGCCCAAGCGATAACCCTATTTAAAGATTCCTTAACATGGCTTTCTGAGAGATCTGAAGCTGTAACATCGAAATCCTCTTTCGCAGAAAACAGCGTATCTTCATACTTATCCTGTGATACTTCACCACTAGCATATTCCCAAGCAAGGCAATAAGCAGCAGTGGTAAGATCAGCCGATAGCCGAAACTTTCCCCCATCCTCTCCATAATCTACAACATCATAGAGAATGCGTATTATACGATCAGAAAGATGATAATAAGCAAATGTATCTCCAACTTCATGGCGATGAGTCTCCCAGCCCAATCTTTTTAAAATTTCTGTTACGTTTTTGGTTTGCATCGTCATTACCCCCCAGCATGTTCCATAATTCTTTTACAGAGAAATTCATAAAAATTACTTGCGTAATACTGGGGATCGCTAGGTTGAAATCTAAGATAGAGCGGGCACTCACAATCCTGAAACTGAGTATAATCAAAGTAAAAGGTTTCACCAAAATCTGTTCTATTGACAACAAGCTGCTGTGGTTTTGCTAAACCATTTTTTATATCTGTTAAGTGATAATAAACAATATCACCAGCAGGATTATCTTCAAAACTTGCGTTATAAATGCTAAAAATTTCCTCATAACCAATTTCTCCTCCCTTATAATTTTTTAAAAAATCCTTATAAGAAGTTGTAAACTGTAAACCGAGAGTTTTTTCTGCCTCTTTAATCCGTACATCACTAACTGCATCCTCTGCAGTACCAAAATTGATAATCTCATCATCATATTTATTCACTTTATCAACTAATTCTACAACATCATCTAAGGTATAGGTTTTCATAGATGATCCTCAAAACTTGCGTTATAAACACTCCGTATTTCCTCACTATCAATTTCACCTCTTCCATAGTTTTTTCCAAAAGCTCTTGTAAAAAGGTATAGGTTGCGGAGTGGGAGTGTTCTCAATCTTTTCAATTGGTTGATCACCATCAGGTATCTCAACTCCCACGCTTTCTTTAATTCTTTTGCAAAGGAATTCATAAAAATTACTGGCATAATATTCGCAATCTTCAGATGGAAGCATGACATAGAGTGGGCATTCACCATCCCGAAACTGCGTATAATCAAAATAAAAGGTTTCACCAAAATCTGTTCTGCTAACGAAAAGCTGCTCTGGTGTCACAAAACCACGTTCTCTATTGAGTAAGTTTCGGTAAACAATATCACCAGCAGGAATACCTTCCCCACAATCTCCATAAATGCTAAAGATTTCATCACCACCAATTTCTCCTCCTCCATATTTTTTTAAGAAAACTTTGTAAGAGGATGTGAATTGTACGCCGAGAGCTTTCTCCGCCTTTTCAATCTGTAAATCATCTGTTTCATTCTCTTCATCATCTTCACTACCCAAATTGATAATCTCATCATCATATTTATTCACTTTATCAATTAATACTGCAACATCAGCTAAGGTATAGGTTTTCATCAATTATTCTCCATAAATTATTCTATAAGTTTCTTTTTTCTCTTTTCATCAACCGTAGAGCATTATTGCCGATGCTCCTGTCCCCATCTGTCAAAATCTATCCCTATGATACTCCATTTCATATCAATTATTCCTCCTAAATTACTGTTTGTTTGTTTTCTATAACCTTTAGCGCGTTCCTTCCAATATTCCTCTCTCCATTTTTTAAACTTTTCTCTCTCTATAAGCGATTGATGTGTTTTAGAAGGAGCATGAATCACGGAATTATATTTGTTATGATCTTTACTGCCAATTTCTGCTATGGGCCCCTCATGCGTTTGCTTTAGGTGATGCAACTCAACAGGCTCACCATCAAATCCTATAGGTGCTTTTCCTGCTTTCATTCTTTCAACATTGGTGCCCCATACCGTTTTTTTGTTTACTCTCCATTTAGAAATTCTGTCAGGATCAAACAAATCGTCTCTCTGATAGGCTTTGTTAGTCTGTCCAAATTTGCTATCGGTAAATTTAGTAGGTTTCTTTTTTAACCACTTCTTTTTTTCTTTAGCAGCGAGTTTGGTCAGTTCTTTCTTCGCCGCATGTTTGGCAGGATCTCCTTGAGCTGCAAGTTTGGCAAGATTTTTCTTGGAAGCGAATTGGGCAAAATCTTTCCTAGCATTGAACTTGATCACAGCCTTTTCGCCAAGCTTTATGCCTCCCTTGACTACTCCAGCTCCTCCAGCAAAGTTTTCTAATACTCCGGCTGATAATCTTCCACTTTCAAAACCAGCATTAAAAGCTCCGTCAACTCCCGCTTTTTCAATATTCTCTTTTACGTAATCTATATCCCCTATAAAGGAATCCTCAACACCTCCCCAGAATTGACCAGCACCTTCCCAGACATCATCAATCACATGTCCACTCACGACCCAAGACGCTCCTGTTCCAATGTCTTTAAAACTCTTTTCAACGCCCCCCCGTGGATTGCTAGCAAATATTATCATTTGTAACATCATGTTCTTCACAGCGCCATCAGCTAACTCGTATAGCTTGATTGGTGCATCGGCAATGAGACCAGCCATAATTCCTGTCGCAAAAGTTCTATCTTGTTGTTCATCAATCTCGAACCATTTTTCGTTAACATCTCTTCGACACTGATCATCAGGGCACTCTTCTAACTCTTTCTTCATCTGAGCGCGTTGTGCACTACCCAAAAAGTTATTTGCAGCGGCATTGCCTGCGGCATCGGCACCGGCATCAACATTGCCACCGGCAAGGGCAGCGGCAACGCCCCCGGCAGCCCTTGCAACATCAATGGTGTGGTCTCT
>NZ_JBHILW010000004.1:0-144082 GCF_042193565.1 Bartonella sp. SD1336NMGDW | reverse complement strand
AGTTTTCTGCCTTTCCACCTGAACGTTTCGGTGTTATCCACGGTACAGTCGTTAATGTAGGCGCTACAGCGCGCTATAATAAAGAAATTAATGGTGTCTATGCTGTTTTAATCAAAATTGACCAAGATCACATCACTTTGAATAACAAACATCTTAAATTTATCCCTGGCATGACTGTGACAACGGATGTCATTACCTCAAAACGACGGCTCATTTCCTATTTCTTTGAACCTATTACCAAAGTTTTAGAACAATCTCTAAAGGAAAGATAATGTCTGTAAATGAAAATTCATCACCATCACTCATAGATCCTCTTACGGCTTTGGGTGCCATGATTGTTTTAATGCTTACATCTCCCTTATACCGCCGCTGGCGAATCTGGGATATTGAACGCAACATAGGACCCGCCTTACAGACTGGGCAATATAAACTCTATAAAAATGAACGTGGAGAATTTTGTGCCTTTATCACTTGGGCTTTTTTAGATGAAAAAAATCATCAATCTATGCTTGATAAGGGAGAATTTTTACCCGATGCGGATTGGCAAGGCGGAGAATATATGTGGTTTATTGATTGTGTAGCACCCTATGGACATGCTGCTGGTATGGTACGTGACATGCAGCGGCATGTGTTTCCTAATCAGCATTATTGCTACGCTGTTCGACGTAATGAAGATGGTGAAATACGAAAAATTGCGCGCTGGTGTTGCTACAGAGCACAAAATCCAGCCAAATAGTTTTTCTAAAGCAAGTGCGGATAAACCATTTCCCCTCCCTCTTATAGAAAAGAAGCTTTTAAAAGAGCTCTTTAAGCGATAGCTATAGTAAAAGAAAGCCTTTCCATATTTAGAGCTAATCCGCTACAAATGGGTATTTTTCAGCTTACCAGACTTGCTATGAATAGCAACAGACGGTTAAGGGGATTGATCCACTCTCAAGCCGAAATTTGATTAACTAATTTCACTAGAATTGGCTGGGGTACCTGGATTCGAACCAGGGAATGCCGGTACCAAAAACCGGTGCCTTACCGCTTGGCTATACCCCAAAAAAACATGCTTTATAGCAACTCTTGCACCTTATAGCGATTCCTGTGATTGGACGCAATATCTGAAAATCAAAGACCTTACTTTTTTATCATAAAGTGCCTGAGTCTTGTATGGCATTGCATCAATACAAATTCGTAGCAGAAACTGATATACGGTTGTGCTTTTAACACAAATAGAAACCATTTATCCACCAATTATTTTGCTCTTTGTATTGATGTCCTAGGAACAGAAAATGAAAATCTTGTAGTTTACTCATGTATCTAATAAATTAGCATATGATTTGCTTTTCTTGATATACTAAAATCTCATCTTGCTTAACTAAGATAAAAGCTGTCACCATTGGGGACCGGTAAAGTATGTGATAGTGCTGCTGTGCTCTTTTATTAAGCGTAAAGATGGTAATGTCCACCGGTTTTTACATTATATTATTCACGGATGGTGCCATAAAATGAAATCAAGCACATTGAAAAATATCTCCTAAAAAATAACACTTAATATTCTGTTGAAAACACTATGATACACCTATAGGTTAGAAGAGTTTTGCAAAAATTAAAAACATTTTATATGGTATTTGAAAAAATATAGATACAAAAACAAGGAATAATAGCTATTTCCATTTACTTTTTATTCAAAAGATAATGATATTTATTACCCATTCATAGATGTAAAAAATCTTCAGAAGCAATCTTTATATAGACCGAGGACCTTTTGATTAATGAGCATGCATTTCCTAAAAGCTTCTTTTACAAAAAGAGAGACATTAAAACTAATTTCATACAAATAGGTATTCAACATTTGCTTTTAAATTCGGTAAATGGCAAATTAGGCTTATGAAGTAAGCTTAACAATTAGAATCGAGGAGATTTTTAAATGGCTTTTGAATTGCCCCCGTTGCCTTATGATTACGATGCCCTTTCACCTTATATGTCACGCGAAACGCTTGAATATCATCATGATAAGCATCACCTCGCTTATCTTAACAACACCAATAATTTTGTGAAAGAGTTAGGCTTAGAAAATGAAAGCCTTGAAGATATTGTTAAAAAAAGTTTTGGAAAAAATATTGGTTTGTTTAATAATGCAGCACAATATTACAATCATAACCACTTTTGGCTTTGGATGAAAAAAGATGGTGGTGGCCAAAAACTTCCTGAAAAGTTAGCAAAAGCTATTGACGCTGATCTAGGTGGTTACGACAAATTCCGCGCTGATTTTATTGCTGCTGCTAGTGCCCAATTTGGTTCTGGATGGGCGTGGGTTGCTGTTAAAGATGGCAAGCTTGAAATTATGAAAACGCCTAATGGCGAAAATCCCTTAATTCACAATGCTCGACCTATTTTGGGTGTCGATGTTTGGGAACATTCCTATTACATTGATTACCGCAATACTCGACCGAAGTACCTCGAATCCTTTGTGGATCATTTAATTAATTGGGACTATGTTTTGAAACTTTATGAAGAATGTGAACTTTAAGCTATCTAGATAATTTTTTAGTGTATGAAAGTCCCTATAATCCAATAAATTATCGGAGACTTTCATACAGAGATATTATGGATTAGCAAAAGTCTTTTCCTGCTATCTTTAGAATATATGCATAGATATAGGCAATTTCTTCTAGCTTTGAAAAACGTCCGGCTGCACCAGCGTGCCCTGAATCCATATTAATACGTAATAAAATTGCATTATCGTCTGTTTTTAAGTCTCGTAATTTTGCCACCCATTTTGCAGGCTCCCAGTAAGTTACACGAGGATCTGTTAATCCTGCCATCACAAGTATAGGGGGATAGTTTTGAGCTTTGACATTATCGTAGGGCGAATAGGAAGCAATAAGCTTATAATCTTCTTCTGATTCAAGAGGATTCCCCCATTCGGCCCATTCTGGAGGTGTGAGTGGCAATGAAGCATCTAACATTGTCGCTAAGACATCAACAAAAGGCACATTCGCTACGATTCCAGCAAAATCCTGTGGAGCTATATTGGCAATGGCTCCCATCAACATGCCCCCTGCTGAACCACCATGAGCAATAAGCCGGTCGTGAGAAGTGAATTTATTGTTTACGAGGTAACGCCCACAAGCAATAAAATCTGTAAATGTATTGTGCTTAAAGAGATGTTTTCCTTTCTCATACCATTCTACTCCCTTTTCTTTTCCTCCGCGAATATGAGCAATCGCGTAAATAAAACCTCTGTTTACTAGAGAAAGTATATTACTATTGAAACTGGCAG
Source organism: Bartonella sp. SD1336NMGDW (assembly GCF_042193565.1). Taxonomy (NCBI): domain Bacteria; kingdom Pseudomonadati; phylum Pseudomonadota; class Alphaproteobacteria; order Hyphomicrobiales; family Bartonellaceae; genus Bartonella; species Bartonella sp. SD1336NMGDW. Next base: position 140,811 of record NZ_JBHILW010000004.1, on the reverse strand, counting down.
GAATAGAGATCCCATAAGCACCATAACCGTAAAGCAGACAAGGCGCACCACCATCAAGAGGAGTGTTTTTGTGATAAAAAAGTGAAATAGGAATCTTCTCACCATCGTCTGCTATTGCTGTAATACGTCGTGTTACATATGCATCTTTATTATGCCCAGAGGGAATTATTTGCGTTTTTAAAAGCATTCGTTTACGACTTTTCATCTCATAATCAAACACTTGATCAGGTGTTGTCATAGACGAATAGGAAAAACGAATAGTTGGACTGTTATATTCTGCAACCCCTTGTAGACCTAAAGAATAAGCCTCTTCAGTAAAAGCAATGGAATTAACTTGTTTAGTGGTACGTTCCATTACCTTTATACGTGGAAGCCCCTCAAACCGTTCGATCCAGACAAGAAAATCTTGATAAGCATCATGGAATAATATTAGGCACCCAAGCTGATGTGGGACAAACTCAGACCAATTTTCTGATTGTGGGGATGTATATGGCGCTACCATAATTTTGAAATCTTTTGCATTATCTAGATTGGTCAGAATATAGAAGACATCACCACCTGCTGTAAGTGAATATTCAATACCTTTTTGTCGTTTCCGTACACATTGGGGATTAGTAAAAGGCGCCTCAGCAGGAATCAACCAGATCTCTGATGTTTCATGATCATGAATATTAATATAAATAATATCGTTAAGCTTAGAGCCGCTTACATCTAAGAAAAAACTTGGATTGTCTTCGCGAAAAATAAGCTTATCTTGTGATTGATCAGTGTTTAATCGGTGATAATAGAGCTCTGAAGGTCGGTGATTTTTATCCATTTTAGTATAGAAAAAACCTTCAGATTTAGCATCCCATACAATTTGACCAGATGTATCAGTAATTGTGTCCATACAGTCAGACAATGTCTCAAAATTACGAATTTTAGCTGTATAGAATTCTGATCCTTTGTCATCATAGGTCCATACCACATGTATATGGTCAGGAGATTCTTGAACTGAACCAAATTTGAAATATTCTTTGCCTTCTGCCAAGACATCACCATTAAGGTACACGTTTTTTTCTCCGCCATTCCTTGGTGTCCGAAAATAATGTGGTTGTTGGCCTCCGGTAACATAAGAGAATCCGTAAGCAAAAGGACCATGTTTTATAGGAACAGAACTATCATTCTCGTGGATCCTGTTTTTCATTTCGGTAAAAAGCAAATCTCGTAATGGTTTTGTATCAGCCATTTGAGCTGATTGATAAGCATTTTCTTTTTCAAGATAATGTCGAATATTTGGATCAAGACAGTTAGGATCTTTAAAAACATCTTGCCAGTTAGACGCACGTAACCAATGATAGGGATCATCACGAAAAATACCATGATATATTTCCTTATGAGTGATTCTAGATGCTTTGGGAGGAATTGCAAAAGTGCGGGTCATACACAATCCTATATTAAAATATGTTAACAGCTTCGTTTATATGTTAGAATCACAATTATTGATGCAAGTGTAAAAATCTATAAGTTCTATTCACTTGTAAAAATAGCGCCATGATAATTTTTAAAACTAATATCTTTCTGTCCATTACATATCACAGCTATTGTTTTCTAGGGATATAATACCATTTTTATAACGAAAGTGACTGGTAAGACAATTAAACTATGAGAAAAAGAATTGATTTTTTTTGAAACAGTATAATCTTATAATTTTATAGAAAGCAATAAATATATTTAAAGTGTTTTCGTTTGTGTATAAAACATAAAAATATTATATGTCGTTTTAATGAATAGTTTTATATTATAAGTAATTCCACTGTGTATTATTTATAATATAGATTGTTATTTATTATTAAATTTAATAAGTATAAATAATAAAAATAAATTTAAAATTTATTAAAAATAAAATTACTAAATTATAAATATTCAAAATAAAAAATACTAATTTATATATTATATTTTTATAATTAGTAATTTTATTTTTACATTCTCAAAAAAAATAAATAAATTTTATCCTATATTTTTTTATATTTGTAATGTATTGTATATTATGTATGATATGTTATAGGGTAAAAATATATTTTAGCATGTAATAATTTCGTTTTTCTTATTTTATATTATGACAAAAAAGAGGTATTTATTTGATTTTTTTGTGTTTTGGCAATTTTATAGAATAATTGAATTGACAAAAAAGATTTTTGTACAATATGAAACTCTTGTGCATGAGATCTTTATATCATGAGTATATGCACTATATCTCGATTTTGAATTACTCAATTTTAAATTAAAGGAAACAAGAATGGAACATCGTGCAGTCTTAGAGACTGAAAGCAATTTAGTTATTACATTGGTTGCTGATATTGTTGCTGCCTACGTGAGTAATAATTCTATTCGACCGACTGAAGTGCCAAGTTTAATTGCTGATGTCCATGCTGCTTTTCGTAAAGCAGGAAATCTAGAGTTAACAGAAGTCGAAGTTGAAAAACAAAGGCCTGCCGTTAATCCAAAGCGTTCAGTATTTCCTGATTATCTCATTTGCCTTGAAGATGGAAAGAAATTTAAATCTCTAAAGCGTCATCTCATGACACATTATGGAATGTTGCCAGAGGAATATCGTGAAAAATGGCAGTTAGATAGTTCTTATCCTATGGTGGCGCCTAATTATGCAAAAACACGATCAGCTTTGGCCAAAGAAATGGGTCTTGGACGCAAAAGTAAACGGAAAAAAACTAAATAATCTTATTTTGCGAAAATAATGGTTTTGTGTATAAATTTGATTTTAGTATACATGTTTTGTGTGAAGCTTTTGTATATATAATAATTTCTACCAAGGGGATTATATATAGCTTTCGTTACGAATCCGTTTAATCATTGATTTCAGACCATTTGATCGTTGTGGTGTAAGATTTTCATTTAAACCAAGTTTTTCAAAGAGCTCTTGAGCATCAGAATTGCGAATTTCAGAAGCTTTTTTGCCTGAATAAAAAGCAAGAAGTATGTAAATAAGTCCACGCACAATATGAGCATCGGAATCACCTTGAAACGTCAATATTGGATCTTCTGAGTTATTACGTGAAGATAAAAGCCACACTTGGCTAACACAACCAGGAACTTTGTGAGCATCGTTTCTAGCGCTTTCCGGAAAAGGTGGCAATTCATGACCAAGCTCAATGACATAACGATAACGATCTTCCCAATTATCCAAAAGCGAAAAGTTCTCTATGATATTACCGATTGTTTCCGCCATTATTTTAGTCCTGTTTCGTTTGAATAATCATTCTTAAATACACTTATAAAAAATAAATATTTATTCTTCCTAACATAAATAACACAAAGAACGTTAAAAATCCTTATTTCAAGATAACATTGTATGGCTTTATAAGAACTCTTGTATTGCGATTTTGCAAGAAACATTAGGGGAAATCTCTGATATTATTGTTGTTCCCTAATATGTTGCCTAAATATTCATAAGCAGCTCTCGCACCGTAATATGCGCGTTCACCAAGTGAACTTAAAAATGATTTTCCTACTTTGCAGGTTTCTATATTACGGTCACAAAATGCTCCTAAGTCATTTAAAGCTTTCTTAAAAGCAATAATCACATCGCTCGTTGTTGTCTCATTATTTTTGGGGCTAGAAGAATGGTTACTGTTTGGATCTGCTACAAAAAATGAAATAATGACAAAAATAAAAAATAAAAAAAATGATAATTTGATTAAAAAACGTATCATGGGCAATCAATGTACCGCAGTGGTAAATACAATAAAAGAAGCATTTTATACACTGTTTCTTTATAAACAATTTATAAAATTTGTTTTTTATAAAATTGAGTATTCATTTATTGGATCTATATCATTGGCTTTTTTATAAATATGGCACAATGCCGCTGTATAAAATGGGATACATTGTCTATTCAGTAAAAATTTAACATCCCAATTATACACTTACAGGCTGATCATATTAATGAACATACCATGATAAAAAGTGAGAGATATAACCATGATCGTGCATAAGAGTTAAGAAATGTACCCCCCACATTTATAACCTTTTATTCCACAAGAAAGTGTAGCAATTATTCCACAAGAAAGTGTAGCAATGAGATAAGGATTAAACACAGAGTCCAATTTCTTTTCCATATTGTGTACATACTTATTTTAAATAATAGTTCATCATCTTAGCTTAGTTGAAAAGGCTAAAAAGAGTCAGACTCTGTTATTCTGACTCTAGTAGTGATAAAATATTTATATTATCTATAAAACTTTTACTAGAACATCACCAACATGATCAATATGTCGATCAAAAGATCAAACAATACCTTCATCTCTTATAACTCCATCTCAATATCTCAAGACAAGTTTTTCTATAACATTGTAAACATCAATTTAATTGATACAAAAGTAGCTCCACTAAAATATAATAACCTTAAGAGACCAGTATTCTCACCAAACCGTTTACAGAAAAGTAACCCTATATATGTAAATTGTAAAGAATATAATGACTCTTATCTTTTTAACGTTATAGAAAAATAGTCTCTAACTTGTTTTTAAATGATAGGCAAACACCTGCGCCAAAAATGAAGAATAACGTGATATTATTATTGAGATGCTTATATGTGATAATGCAGTTTGCAAACACTAAAATGCTCTTGAACGTTAATCATTCGATGTTCTCTTTATACATATTGAAAGATTTGTAAAATCTGAAATTAATGAAAATTGATAAGAGCTCTTGTTGATTGATCAACTTATACATTGATAGAATGAAGCTGCTTATTCTAGGAGTTTGAAAGGAAAAAACAATAATGTAAATGCATTTCTCTCTAGCGAAAAGTAAGAACTAATTTGCATTCGTTTCTTTGTGAAACATAAACGCAACTGAAAATAAAAATGATGACAAAAAAACGAAAGACGACCCGAAAAAAAACTGTAAAACACCGTAAATACTCTAGTAGTATTGTTATAACACTTCTTCTTATAATTTTTCATTTTATTTTTTGGATAGCAAAAACTCTTTATTTCTATACACGAAAAAATACTTTATTTTTTGTTGGATCTCTTCTTTTTAGCATTAGTTTTTTATTTATTTCATTTAATGCTTTATTTTCGCAAATGACAACGCATCAAAATATTTTAACTCAAATGAAATTTTCCTCCGTTCAAAGTATAGGAAAGAGCTCTACTTTATTGGAAAAAGAAGCAAAATCACAAGAACTCTCTCGTGTAACTTCTCTACATTCTCCAAGTCATCACCATACAAATTCACCTTTACCTCCTCAATCAGCAAGCATGCTGGAAAAGCAAAAAGAACTAGCAAAATTAGGACTTTATGATGGACCTTTAGATGGACTGGAAGGACCTAAAACACGCCGTGCCATCACTTTATGGAAACAACAAGCTGCTCAGAGAATGCAAAAGAATGTTCTATCTAATCCCGCAACAGATGAAATTGCGATATTAATTAAGCAGAGCGAAATAGAAACAAAAAATATGACGCACTTAAAAGAAGCTATTTCAGAGCCTTCTGTCGAAGATATTATACAAGTGCAAAAAGCTTTACATATTTTTGGGAATGAAGAGGTTATTGTCACAGGAATAGAAGATCAAAAGACGATAGAAGCCTTAAAACAATTTCAAAAAATGTTTGATCTTCCTGTAACAGGTAAAATTAATCACACAATTTTAATGAAAATGCGTGAAATTGGTTTATTAAATTGAAGCTAATCATCTATACTATAAAAATAATCTCTTAATTTATAATGATAATTCATCTTTCGCTTGTTTAATGCCCTCAAACATTCCTTCATCTCAAGCCCTCTTATATTCAATCGATCAGAATGGTTTTCTTACACATTACATATTGAGCCATACAACTTGCTGTAAGAAAACCACAACCGATTGCAGAAAAAAGAAATATTGCAAAATAGCAAACGCGGTCGTTCTAGAATTTTTATTGCTTCTGATGATAAAAGGACACGAAATTTTTGTAGTATCACGTAAACCTTTCATATTATCGAGCCACTAATTGTCCATATCTTATCGTCAATTTGATCTTTATAAATATGATGCAAAGAATTTGTGCAAACATCTGTAAGGATAAGTAGACGTAAAGCTAGTTGTATTATGGTTGTTGTTTCGCAAAGTGTCTGATAAAAAATCGGCAATTCTCTCCAATCTATTGCTGGAAAGTTTTGTGTTTTATGACGTTGTTTTCTAAGAGAACGTGTGCTTTTGGTGTCGCCTATAAATTAACATCTAAACCTAACGCAGCAGCATGTTTGAAGCAAATGTTAAGACAGTTTAGTACTTTCTCAACTGCTATAGCTTTTGTATGCCAAATAGGAGGCAAGGGCATTACGTATCTCTGTTTGTATACTCTCTGAAACAGAGAGACAGTCTAATTTGGGAAGAATATGAAATTTTAAGGGTAGAAACCAATTTTCATCTTTGCCATTTCCTTTTAATTCAGCTTTACGACTTTCAAAGACATCTAAAGCAATGTCTTTAAAATAATGGAGATTACCTATTGCCTCATGCTTTTTTTAGCTCGTATCTTTTTGGGCCCACGCCTCCTCACGTAAAACAAAATGTCCTAAACGGAATATATGTGGATTGCCATTCACGGGCTTTCTTAAAAAAACATTTCTAAAGCACCCAAGCCCATTTCGCAACAACGGCCCGTGAATAATAATAGCAACCCCACTTGTGCGCTATCATCTTTATGCTTGTGACGAAGCAAGCCGGGCACCATTACAACACTATACCTACCTTCAATTTGTGACAGCTCTTGACACTTGAGATGATTCATAAGAAGCATATCCTTGCTTTATTTTTATTCACAGACGCTAATTCCGCCTGTAACATGCAAAAAACATGGTTTTGATTGATTCATTATAAAAGAAGTTGAAATGATAAATTATCATTATAAATCAACATATTGTATAACTTTGATATTCCTTCATAAATGTAAAGATGGTAGTGCATAGTAGAGTTTATATACTTTGGGAAGATTTTTATAAACTTACGGGAAATTTTACACAATCCCCATTCCACGAATGTCAATGTGAAATGGGGCATCCACTGAGAAATGTCTATCTCAAACAGCATGATGTGCAAAAAAATGCATTTGTTTGGAGCATTCTATTTTGCGTGAGGAATTCATTCCCCTATAAAAAAGCAAACGTGTAAATTGACTGCACAATAACACATTTCTCTCTATCAAGAGGTTCGTCAATAGAAAGTGTATTAATAATACATCTTTGTCTATCCTGCTTCATATTTTCTCTCATAAACTTCTCAAAAAAACACTTTCTCGTGTAACATAACTTATCGTGCATTTTAGAAGCACTTTATTTCCTTTATTAAAGAAAATAAAAGAATATATAAAAATTTATTTTAGTAATAACTATACAACAAAAAAATATTAACCCATTATACCCTTTTTTGCTATTGCGGCTTGAGCTGCTGCTAAACGAGCAATTGGTACTCGAAAAGGAGAACACGAAACATAATCTAGGTTATTTTCTTCACATAAAGCAATAGAGGCAGGATCGCCTCCATGTTCACCGCAAATTCCCAATTTTATTTTTGCACGCTTTGATCGTCCACGCTGTGCAGCAATGGTAATAAGTTCTCCTACTCCATCACGGTCAATAGACACGAAAGGATCTTGCTCTAAAAGACCTTTTTGAAAATAGGTTGCCAAAAAAGGAGCAGCATCATCACGGGAAATCCCAAAAGTAGTTTGTGTCAAATCGTTTGTTCCAAATGAAAAAAATTCAGCAGTTTCAGCAATTTCATCTGCTCGAAGCGCCGCCCTTGGAAGCTCAATCATCGTCCCAACCATATATTGAATAGTGCTTCCCTTTTCTTTCATCACTTCCTCAGCAACCTGATCAATACGCGCTTTTACAAAATCGAGTTCAGATTTAAGCGCAACAAGTGGCACCATAATTTCAAGCATAACAGGAGATCCAGATTTTTGGGCAGCTTCTGCTGCTGCTTCAAAAATCGCCCGCGCTTGCATTTCTGCAATTTCAGGATAAGTAATAGCTAAACGGCATCCACGTAATCCAAGCATAGGATTAAATTCGTGCAACTGCTGAGCCCGTTCAGCAAGAACTTCAGCAGAAACACCCATAGCTGTTGCAACATCAAGAATTTCTGCTTTCGTTTTAGGTAAAAATTCATGTAATGGTGGATCTAGCAAGCGGATAGTAACAGGTAAACCACACATAATTTCAAATAATTCAATAAAATCTGAACGCTGCATTGGCAAAAGCTTATCTAGTGCTTTACGACGACCATTTTCATCATGGCTTAAAATCATTTCACGCATGGCCACGATACGTTCATCAGAAAAAAACATATGCTCCGTACGGCAAAGACCTATACCCTCAGCCCCAAAAGAGCGCCCCATACGGGCATCAGATGGTGTATCAGCATTAGCGCGAACTCTTATACGTCGCATCCCATCAGCCCATTCCATTAATTTTGCAAAGTCTCCGCAAAGCTGAGGCTGCAACATTGCAACTTTCCCTTTGAAAATTTCTCCACTTCCACCATCAATTGTGATAACATCACCTTTTTTAAAGCTTTCTCCTGAAGCAAACAGCGTATTTGTGTTATAATCAATCCGCACACTGCCAGCACCAGAAATACATGGTTTTCCCATCCCCCGCGCAACAACAGCAGCGTGACTTGTCATACCGCCACGCGTTGTTAAAATTCCTTCCGCAGCATGCATACCATGAATATCTTCTGGGCTTGTTTCTATACGGACCAAAATAACTTTGCGACCTTCTGCCGACACAGTTTCTGCCTCTTCTGAAGTAAAAACAATTTCACCAGTTGCGGCTCCAGGAGAAGCAGGTAAACCACGTCCTATAACAAAACGTTCTGCTTTGGGATCAAGTGTTGGATGCAAAAGTTGGTCAAGCGACTTTGCATCAATACGCATCACAGCCTCTTCACGGTTTATTAACCCCTCCTCAACCATTTCAATTGCTATCTTGAGAGCCGCACGAGCCGTGCGTTTTCCTGAACGAGTCTGAAGCATCCATAATTTACCTTTTTCAATGGTAAATTCGAGATCTTGCATATCCCGATAATGCTGCTCAAGCTTCTGCGCTATCTGACATAATTTCAAAAAAGCCTCAGGCATAATTTTTTCTAATGACGGCCTATTTGAGCCAGCAACAATACGCGCATTTTCTGTAATATTTTGAGGCGTTCGAATGCCCGCCACAACATCTTCCCCTTGCGCATTAACTAAAAATTCACCATAAAGCTCTTTTTTCCCTGTTGATGGATTGCGTGTAAAAGCAACACCTGTTGCCGAATCTTCACCCATGTTGCCAAAAACCATAGCTTGCACATTAACTGCCGTTCCCCAACTTTCAGGAATATTATGTAAACGGCGATAGGTAACTGCACGTGCTGTCATCCAACTTGAAAAAACGGCTCCAATTGCTCCCCATAACTGCTGTTCAGGATTTTGTGGAAAAGGTTTTCCTAATTTTTCTTCAACATATGCTTTATAAGAAGTAATAATGTTCTTCCAATCATCTGCTGTCATTTCTGTATCAATAGTGTAACCATTGCGTACTTTTGCTTCATCAAGAATTTCTTCAAAATACGAATGATCTAACCCCAAAACAACGTTAGAATACATTTGGATAAAACGCCGATAACTATCATAAGCAAAACGTTCATTATTAGCTTGTAAAGCAATGGCTTTTACAGTCTCATCATTCATGCCAAGGTTAAGCACTGTATCCATCATCCCTGGCATAGAAGCCCTAGCTCCTGAACGAACAGAAAGCAAAAGTGGCTTTTGCTCACTTCCAAATTCACGTCCTGTTTGTTCACCAACGCGTTTTAGTGCTTTCTTAACAGATTCCTGTAGCTCTTCTGGATATGATTTGTCATGGGCATAATAAAAATTACAAACTTCTGTTGTCAGCGTAAATCCGGGTGGTACGGGTAAACCAAGATTACTCATTTCTGCCAAATTAGCCCCTTTACCTCCGAGAAGGTTACGCTCACTTGCACTTCCTTCTGCCTTTCCATCTCCAAAACTATAAACCCATTTTTTCACTGTACAAATCCTCCCATATCAGCATCAAAACATCATTCAACCTAGGCTCACTTAAAAGCAATGATTTGATTCAAAATCGGCTTAACAAAAAATATTGCTTCATAAATGCATACTATTAATCCTTCCAAAAGCGATAATGACAAAAAGTATCACTACCCATCTTCTGGAAGATTAAGATTCATTTTTTAAGAAAACTATCAATCACCGAAAAAAAGTCTTCTACTTTCATGGCACCTTCATATTTACTACCATTAATAAAGAAAGTAGGCGTTGCTGTAACACCAAGCTCTTTACCACGCTCAAAGGATGCATTCACTTCATCTAAAATGGCTTGATTTTTCAAACATGCAGTAAAACTTTCATCTGTAAAACCAGCCATTAAGCCAATTTTTTTCAATGGTGTTAGAGCATCTTTTCCGAAAGCCCATTCATTTTGTTTTTGAAATAAAACTTCTATCAAAGGAAAATAGCGATCTTCTGGTGCACACCGTGCCAACATAAAACCTGCTGTTGCCCGAGGATCAAAAGCATAATCGCGGAAAATCAGTTTTACTTTTCCTGTTTTGATATATTTTTTACGAATTTGAGGAAGTATATCATTATAAAAATGCGCACAATGGGCACATGTCAACGAAGCATACTCAACAATGATGACCGGTGCATCCGCCTCTCCCTCAAAGCGATCCTTTACTTTATCCGATTGGAGAAGCTCTTCCATATCAACAGTTGCCACTGGTTTTGGATCACGCGCTAAAGCAACTGTTACACTGTTTTGTACAATCGTTATGAAGAGAAAAATTATCCCGAAAGATAAAAAAGAACGATATTTTACCATAAATAATACTTTTCTGTTGTTATTAACGAATAAGAATCCAATGCTTTCTCATATATTAAAGAAAAATATATAAAATATCTTTCTATTTATTATTTTTTTCCAAGAAAATGCAACAGCCAAGTTTATAAAGTGATTGGCGCAAGCTTTTATCTTCAATTCCTTCAAGCATTTCTCCCACGCATTTTTTGTCTTGTTCACTCAAAGATGATTTTAGAGGCAAGTGATTCATAAAAACCGACATACTCCTTTGCTCAATCTTGATGCGATCAATAGCAATATAGCCAAAAAATCCGTTAATTCTATGAAGTAACTCCTCTGTTTCATGCATCAATTTTAACGCAGCAAATCCTTCACATGCGACAACAAGTGTTGCTGGCTGAAAAACATCATCTTGATCTGCACGACGTTTCCAAATAATTTTAAGCGGCATTGTATGTTCACTGATATCATAGCCCGCAATTTGTGGCCAATGTTCTATAAGCGCTACATTAAGCCCTGTCCGTTTGCGTAAAACTGGATCAAGTATTTTGTATACCGTCTCAGAAAGAGAATAAAAGATATGTTTTTTAAGTTGTTTTCTCATTTTTAGATCATTGTTCAATCGCTTACTAAATTAAAATCATTTGTTTCATCTAAAAATTATTGCCTCCTCAATTTATGAAATATCAACAAAATAAATAATTTTTTCTTTTGCATTTTATATCTTCCTATGCTTGAAAACAATCATGTATGAAATTTCTTCGCACCTCCTTGCTTGGTACGATCAAAATCACAGACATCTCCCATGGCGGATTACCCCCGAAAAGCAAAAACAAGGTATCCGTCCTGATCCTTATCAAGTTTGGCTTTCTGAAATCATGCTTCAACAAACAACCGTTGAAACAGTTAAGCCTTATTTTAAAAAGTTTCTGAAACTATGGCCTGATCTTTCCTCTTTAGCAAAAGCCTCACAAGATGACATCATGAAAGCATGGGCTGGACTTGGTTATTATTCACGCGCACGTAATCTTAAAAAATGTGCGCAACAACTTGTTGAAAACTACGCAGGACAATTTCCACAATCTGTAAAAGAATTGCGAACTCTAGCCGGTATTGGAGATTATACTGCCGCAGCCATTGCTTCAATTGCTTTTAATCACCCTGTAGCAGTGGTTGATGGTAATGTCGAACGTGTGGTAGCGCGCCTTTTTGCTATCACTTCAATATTACAAAAAGCAAAAGTTGAAATTAAAGAAAAAACACAAAAAATTACTGCTTTAAATCGTCCTGGTGACTTTGCTCAAGCAATGATGGATTTAGGAGCAACAGTTTGTACTCCACGCAAACCATCTTGTTATACCTGCCCTCTTCAATGTTTATGTAAAGCAGCAAAGACGCAACAACCGGAATCTTTTCCAGTCAAAGCCCCTAAAAAAGAACGCCCTTCAAAAACAGGTATTGCTTTTGTGGCTCTTAATAAAAAGAGACAAATTTATTTGGAAAAACGACAGACGCAAAAGCTCCTTGGTGGAATGACCCAAATTCCTAACAATATTGGCATAAACAACGAAAATGGGCTCCAAAACGCACCCTTTACTGCCAATTGGCAATTCAAAGGACAAATTACGCATGTTTTTACTCACTTTTCTCTAAAACTCGATGTTTACTATACTGAGGATGTTCATGAAATGAATTGTGAAAATGGTTGGTGGTGTAACATTCAACATCTTGCCGAAGAAGCACTACCTACTGTTATGAAAAAAGCCATTTCTGTAGCACTTCCCAATTCTTTCAGATTTAAATAACCTTCCCTATTCGTAAAAATGTTTTCTAACAGAGACTTTTGTATCTCTAGCAACCATTTCTTAATCTGTAAAAGAAAAATTTAAAAAAATGAAATAACCAATTTTTCCTACAGATAAGAATTAAGGAGGGATAGAAAAGCTTAGATTTAAATTTCAGGATCTATCCTTTTTTCGCTTATGAAGGAGTAAGTCGGCTCCATCGTTATATTTACCAGTCCCCTAAAACAACCCTTGGCACTTGAAACGGTTCATAAAAGGTACTTTTAATTTTTTCTTTAACAATTTTTATTCACACGCCAACTCCGCTGATGACATGTAAGCAAGTAAATTTCATTGATTCAATATGGAACATGTTTGAAATGAAAAAATTTGACGATATTCCGAGGATAATTCAATATGAGTTGCGCTAAATTATCTTTATAAATAAATTACATCATACACACTTTACAGATGTACGTATTATCTCAAAAAAGCACTTAATTTTGAACTTCTGAATGAGCCTTTTAATTCTAGTCTTTCATTTTCATAAAATTATATTGAAATTTTACTGTTTTGGAACTCAAATTAGAACATAGAGTGAAAGTTTCTCATTTTAATTTCTTCTACAAGAAGCATAAAAATACTCGCTTGCCGCTTACAAGCGAGATTAGTGTATCAATAAAAAACATCTAAGAAAGGCATAAAACGGCTCCACCTCCATCTCAATCAAGATCAGGTACATTGGTGATCAACAGAATGAAGCAATCAGCTTAGTTCATAAAACACCCGTTTTTAACATTTGTGAACGTATGATCATTCTTAAATGATCTATGGACTTCAACCGTCCATTTTCCTCATAATACCAAAAAGTCCAACCATTACAACTCTGCGAATCTTGAGCCTTTCTTCCCATTGCGTGAATTGAACCCGCTTCACCACCATGCATAATCGTACCATCAGCTCTTACAATAGCAGATACTTGCTTCTTGCGATCATAAAGAACTTCTCCGGGATAGAGTAAACCTGCTTCAAGCAAACTGTTGAATGCTACGCGCGGTTCTGCTTTTTTTCTATCCAAAATCGCTAGTTCTGGTTGCGCTAAAGGTTTAACCGATGCAATTCTCTCACATGCTGCATCAATGTAGTCTTGCTCGCGTTCAATCCCAACAAAATCACGCCCTAAAAGCTTGGCAACAGCACCTGTTGTTCCCGAACCAAAAAACGGATCGAGAATAACATCACCAGGTTTACTAGAAGCCATAATAATACGCGCTAATAACGCTTGCGGTTTTTGTGTTGGATGTAATTTACGCCCTGAATCATCCTTTAAACGTTCAGCTCCAGTGCAGAGAGGGAAAAGCCAATCCGAACGCATTTGTAGATCTTCATTTGCCGCTTTTAAGGCATCATAATTAAATGTATACTTTTTATCTTTTTGATCTCGCACAGCCCAAATAAGCGTCTCATGAGCATTTTGAAAACGGCGCCCTCGAAAATTAGGCATCGGATTATTTTTGCGCCAAATAATATCATTAAGCATCCAAAAACCTAAATCTTGTAATGCCGTCCCAACTCGAAAAATATTATGGTAAGATCCGATAACCCAAAGTGTTCCGTTGGGTTTTAATACACGACGACAAGCAAGCAACCATGCGCGGGTAAAAGCATCATACGCAGCAAAACTCTCAAACTGATCCCATGCATCATCAACCGCATCAACAAGCGAATGATCTGGACGGTATAAAGCTCCGTCCAATTGCAAATTATAGGGTGGATCCGCAAAAATCATATCAACGGAATGTTTTGGAAGTTTTTCTAGAACTGAAACACAATCTCCTTTAAAAATTTTATTGCGCCATGGCATCTGTGAGGGAGTACGAAGAAAATCTTTTTGAAGCTGAATAACTGTCATGAAAAACCCAACAAAATTAACTGAATTTGCCCTATAATCAACCAAAATAGTTTATAGGCCCGCATTACCAATCCATATTTACAAAATAGCGTAAACGTATCGTTAAAATTATACAAAATTGATAATTGTTTTTGTTTTTTTAAGTAAAAAAACTTTCATATGAATGAAACCTTATTTTTCTTTTTTTCAATGTACTGTTCCCATATCTTTTATTTCGTAAAAGAATTAAGAATCATTTTCAAAGCAGATTTTTATGAAATAAGATCCTCTCAATATCGTTTTCATGAAAGTTGTCCATCTCATAACATGTAAAGGAATATCTTATGCCTCAGATAGATCTTATTATTTTTGATTGTGACGGAGTTCTCGTTGACTCTGAATATCTTGCAGCAAAAATTGGATCACAATTGCTCAAACAAACAGGATATGAAATATCACCCGAAGAATTGAGTGAGCGTTTTGCAGGGCTTATCTTTCGCGATATTCTTAAACACGTTGAACAGGAAACAGAAAAACCAATTTCTGCTCATCTCATAGATCAGATGACTAATATTTTTCGTACACAAATAAAAACTAAATTACGGGCTATTGATGATGTAAGAGAAGCCGTAGAAATTATTCAAACACGCTATCCCTACTGTATCTGCTCTAATGCAAAAAGCGTAGATATAAAAGAGATGCTCACCACGGTTGATCTCTATGACCTTTTTGAAGGTAAAATATTTTCAGCACCTGAAGTTGGAACAAAAAGAACGAAACCGGCCCCTGATATTTTCCTTTTTGCCGCACAACAATTACAGGCAGAGCCCCAAAACACTATCGTTATAGAAGATTCACTTCATGGTGTACACGCAGCCATAGCAGCAGGCATGCGTGTCATCGGCTTTACGGGAGGATCCCATAGCTATCTTGGTCACTCTAATGCACTTGCAGAAGCTGGCGCAGAAACAGTTATCGCAAAACATGCTCATTTAGGAGAAGTCTTAGAAGCAATGGCAGTATGGCGAGATCTATTATAAAAAATCTCTTGAATATATCAGTTTGTAAACTCTTGTAAGAAGCATTTTTACTCAAATGCCCTTCTCTTCTCGCTACTTCTTTTATAATAACTTCAATAAATGCGTAATTCACAACACGGGTGAATTGTATCTCAATGTGAAGGAAAAAAATATAGCACCTCGTTGAGTAATCATAAGTCAGTTAACCATTGCACGTGCTTTAAAAAAGCAAAAAACAGGGGTGCAAGCTCATAACAATCAAACCCTGCTTATCTATCTCAACTCCGATATCCACTCCCAACCTCAGCAGCCCATCCGGATAAATTATTATATTTGTCAAAAAAGGAATATTACGATGCCTTGCTCGATAAGATATGAAAATTGCTAGCCTTTTTCATCTGATCAAAAAAATCACACACTATAGTAAAATTGTAGGGTATGTGCGTATTGATTATGGAAAAAATATTAAAATTCCCAGAATCTATGGAACACAAGAGTTTATTGAAAACAATAAAAGTGTCCTTGTTGAGTTAGAATGTCTTATATTTACTCAATCCAAATCTCGTAAACTTGTTGAAGGCTTATTTACTTTACTGCTTAAACAGTATTTAAACAGCATCAATTGGTACAACCTCCCTAAGATTACAAAAGATAAAAAGAATACATTCTTATGAAGATGTGCATTTTATAAAAAACATTTCATAGCAAGTAATTTACAGGCAAAAATATTGATTTATAATCATAATTTATCATTATTCAAATTAAATGAAAAAACCGAATATTGTGAGATTCTCTCATTTCAAATCTGGATATGCTGAATTAAATAAAGAAATAAAAATGCCTCTTAATAAATCATCTCAAGAGGCAAAGATCTGTAGCAACATTAGGAGCGAGCAAAGTGTATGGCGGTGCCATCTTTCTTCTTTGTAAACGTCAAAGATTCTGATGCCCTAAGAATTTTATATTATGGGGCTTTATCATCATATCTATTATTGCAAAATAGGCTTGAGTACCTTGAGACGGATTTCTTAAAAAAGCACATAAATATGAAACATATAATAACCTTAAACAACGTAAAGAGATACCAGTAGTTGCTCAAATTTTTCCGAAAGCACTTACATAGACTTTTTAAATAAGCAATGAAATCAGATCTTTTCAAAAGTAATCCAACTTTAGGAAAGACACCCCTTCTAAAAATAAAAGCGGATTTTCAGTTTGGAAAGAAGAAAATGTTAAAAATATTATCTAATGCCGATCTTTCAGCACTCATAAATGTGTCTGAATTGATATTCTTCTATACACTGCTTTACATCACAGTAATATGCTGTTCACATTGGTGAGACAAAGATAATATCATTTATCTCTATCCAATTCGAGCTCTACTTTATACTATGAGATAATTGTATATTTTTTAGTATCTATAAATGTATTTAAAAAATAATATTAATATCATTTTATAAAAATTATACGATGACCACATGTTATTTATATATAACACATAACAAAACAATTCATAAAATTTTAAAAAATATTTTTGTAATTATTATTGTTACTTTTTTACAATAATGTTTATAAAAAATTATATTTATATTTTTATATGTATTTTTATTATTGACTAAAAATACATATTGAAATATAAAAATTGTATATAGTGTGAGATATATAAACATTATGTATATTTTCTTACATCTATAAATTAAAAATATTTGAGGTAAAGTTATGGTCAAAATATTTAAAAATTATATCTTAAGCATTTTTATAGCGAGCACTTTTTTTATTTCACAAACTGTAAATGTTAATGCAAACTATTTGAAAAACGATACTCCAAAAGAGGAACTTTCTGTTTTCCCAATGGAACAAGTAAAGTATGCAAAATCTGATGTAGTTTCTACGACTTCTTTCTATGTTCCATCTGTAAATTATCAAACAGAAAATGGAACAACAGGTGAAGGGAAAATTGAAAAGGTCGTTGAGCCTATGACTATAGGAGTGGGACTATTGTTTGCTGGATATGCAATGAGCTTTATAGGATCGATAATAAGTTGGATAAAGGACATAGTGTTAATGTTCAAATAATTCAGTCTCGTCTAGAACTCTAGAATAATAGCTTCATTATGAATCTATTATTTGTTGTAAATAATTACATAATGAAGCTTCTCTTGATACAAGAGATAAATGTTGTAGATTATATCCAAATATCCAAAGTATAAATTTACGCATATATATATATATTGAATATTATAAAATATTTGAGGTAAATTATGATTAAATTGTTAAAAAATCATATGTTAAGTATTTTCATTATGTCTGCCTTTTTTCTTTCACAGATTGTAAATGTGCATGCAAACTATTTGCAAAATAATACTCATCGTGAGAATATTTTTGTTTCTGCCATAGAGCAGAAAAGACAGGATACAGTCCATACCGTTTCTCTCTATAGCCCCATTCTAAATCTTGGAGTGGATAATGAAACTACTCTTGAAGGAAAATTTGAAAAGGTCGTTGAACCTCTTACACTCGGAACCTTTGGTGTTGGGATGGCACTTGGATATGCATCAAGTACGATAGGCATGTTTTTAGCATGGATAATAGGTAAAATAATATCGTATTTTAAATCTCGTTAAAATTGAAATTTTATTAGAATAAAACCTTCTCATACGAAATATAAACTATGGATATATTTTGTATTTATCCATTGTTGATGACAAAAAACTAATGAATTATCACATTAAGAATGAAAAAGCTTTAAATGCTTCTGTTTCTCTCAATGTGCACTAATTCTGCCGATGC
Organism: Bartonella sp. SD1336NMGDW; assembly: GCF_042193565.1. NCBI lineage: Bacteria > Pseudomonadati > Pseudomonadota > Alphaproteobacteria > Hyphomicrobiales > Bartonellaceae > Bartonella > Bartonella sp. SD1336NMGDW. The sequence continues at coordinate 122,439 of NZ_JBHILW010000004.1, read as the reverse complement.
ATCTATTCAATTCAATTCAAATTAAAATAAAAGTATTGGTGATAAATTATGATTAAAGTATTGAAAACTTATATATTAAATATTTTTATAGCAGTTGTTTTTTTGCTTTCACAAGTTATAAATGTTCATGCCAATCATTTGAAAAATGATATTCAATGGGAAACTGTCTCTCTAATAGAACAGGGAAAGAAAAAAGCTATCGATATAGCTTCTCTTTATGTCCCAAGTTTCACTCATGGAGCAAAAAGTGAAACTGCCATTGAAGGAAAATTTGAGAAAGTATTTGAACCAATTACGCTAGGAGTTTTTTCTACAGTAGGAGCTTTGGGTTTTGGATTCTTGACTGGATTTTTTATGTCCATATTTAGCGGGACAATCGGATGGGCAATAGGAAAACTTAAAGGCAAATAATTCAAAGATACTTAGTTATTTTTTTCTATTTAAAATGAGAATACTTTACAGCCTGCTTCACATCATGTAGCAGGCTGTCGTATGTTTTCTATGGATAAAATTTAGGTTACCATACTGTATAGAACAAATATAATATCTATTAGTATACAAAATAATAAATTAAGCTAAACAAAAATTATTCAAAGTATAAATTTGCGCACGAAATGCCATAAAATTACCTTATAAATCTTTCAGTATGAATTTTGATTTATATCATTTCAACATTCATTTTAGCAGATTTAATTGTTACAAAGTATAAGAGCATAAAATAAATATGAATGATTGAGTTTTACAAAAAAAATTCTTCAATAAATACCATTCTATCTATTTGATTTTATTATTTAAGAAGGTGCACAAATGAAGATATATTGCAAAATTTAAGTGAATGAATAATAGAGAAAAAAATTTCGACTTTAACAGATTTTCTGTGAACTTTTGACGTTTATATCTCAAAAATAAAAATGCTTTAGACTATTGCCTTTCATTATTGAGTAAAAAAACTATCCATTTAATAATTTAAATATTATGAAAAACGTGAAATAAATAACTTCACCAATTTTCCAGAAATAAAAAAGGACAAGACTTATGGAATATATCAGCACGAGAGGTGAAGCTCCTGCTTTAAGCTTTACGGAAACGATCATGACAGGGTTGGCAAGTGATGGGGGGCTTTATCTGCCAGATAAATTTCCTCAGCTCTCATTTGATGCGTTACGAGCACTTCGTGGTCAGTCCTATACAACAATTGCTAAAACTATTCTGTGGCCCTTTGTAAATAACGAAATCGAATATACAGCTTTTGAAAATATGATCGCTGAATCTTATGCAACCTTTCACCATCCAGCAATCTGTCCGTTACGACAAACTGGAGCAGATGAATTTATCCTTGAACTCTTTCATGGTCCTACTTTAGCTTTTAAAGATGTTGCAATGCAGTTTCTTTCTCGGCTGATGGATTATGTTTTGACTAAAAAAAATAGATCTGCAACGATTATTGCTGCAACATCAGGTGATACAGGAGGGGCTGCGATACAAGCTTTTGCTGGAAAAGAACACTCAGATATTTTTATTTTATTTCCCAAAGGACGTGTATCACCTGTTCAACAACGGCAAATGACAACCAATCAATGTTCAAATGTTCATGCCATTGCAATTGAAGGAAATTTTGATAATTGCCAAGCTCTTGTCAAAGCAATGTTTAATGACCACAATTTTCGTAAAAAAAGAGCGCTTTCAGGTGTTAATTCTATAAATTGGGCACGTATCATGGCGCAAATTGTTTACTATTTTTCATCTGCGCTTTCCTTAGGAGCTCCTGATAGAGCTGTTTCATTTACTGTTCCTACTGGAAATTTTGGTGATATTTTTGCAGGTTATGTTGCAGCCCGTATGGGATTACCCATTGCTCAACTGGTCATCGCAACGAATGATAATGACATCCTTGCACGTACATTGACCAGTGGTATTTACGAAACACAACCAATAGTTCATACAACATCACCTTCTATGGATATTCAGGTCTCTTCTAATTTTGAACGTTTGCTCTTTGAAAGTGGCAATCGTGATCCAATGTGGATTCGCAATGCAATGGACAACTTGAAACAATCAGGACGTTTTACTCTTGATGAAAAGCAACTCAAAAATATTCGTTCCCTATTTTCCGCTGGGAAAAGCAACATGGCTGCAACAGCTCAAACAATTGATAGTGTCTATAAGGAAAGTGGCTATCTTGTTGATCCACATACAGCCGTCGCTCTTCAAGTAGCGCGTAAAAACAAAAAACCGCATATTCCAATGATCGTCCTTGCCACGGCTCATCCAGCTAAATTTCCTGATACTATTAAAAGTGCTTGTGGACTTCATGCCCCATGGCCATCTCATCTCAATGATGTAATGAAACGCGAAGAACACTTTATAAGTCTTGCTAATGATGAAAAAATAGTAAAAGATTATATTTCTTTAAAATCGCGTGCATCTTATTAAAGTTAGCTGCATTAATTTAAATCAAGAATATTCTAATACCCTTACAATGAGGTATTTAGCTTATTTAATGGAGTTGTAAATACATGGATGTAGATATATGTCGCCTTAGTAATGGCTTGACTATCGCCACACATACAATGCAACAAATTGATAGTGTTGCCCTCGGAATATGGGTTAAAGTGGGCTCACGCAATGAAACCTCTACACAGCATGGTATTGCTCATCTTCTTGAGCATATGGCTTTTAAAGGAACCGAAAACCGCACTGCTTTTCAAATTGCAACCGATATTGAAGATGTTGGCGGTGAAATCAATGCCACAACCAGTATTGAAACAACAGCTTACTTTGCACGTGTACTTAAAAGCGATATCCCACTTGCTATAGACATTTTAGCCGATATTTTAATGCATTCAAAATTTGACGACGATGAACTAGAACGAGAAAAACAAGTAATATTTCAGGAAATTGGTGCCGCTCATGACACTCCTGATGATATTGTTTTTGATCACTTTACAGAAACAGCCTTTCGTCATCAATCCCTTGGACGCTCTATTTTAGGAACAGCTAAAACTATTCAATCATTTACATCTACTGATCTCCATGATTTCATCAATAAACAATATAGTGCAGATCGTATGATTGTCGTTGCTGCAGGAGCTGTAAAACACGAAAGTTTCTTGCGAGAAGTTGAAAGTCGTCTTGGTACTTTTCGCTCCCATTCAACCGCACCTCTTACTAATCTTGCAAATTATGTCGGTGGCGACTTTCGTGAATATCGCGATTTAATGGATACACAAGTTGTTCTCGGGTTTGAAGGGCGTGCTTATCACGCGCGTGATTTTTATGCGGCCCAAATTCTTTCAATCATTCTTGGTGGTGGTATGTCTTCACGTCTTTTTCAAGAGGTAAGAGAGAAACGTGGATTATGCTATTCTATTTATGCTTTTCATTGGGGATTTTCAGATACTGGGCTTTTTGGTGTTCACGCAGCTACCGGACAAGAAGGGCTCAAAGAACTTATTCCCGTGATTCTTGATGAACTTTCCAAGGTCAGTAAAAACATTCACGCCAATGAACTGCAACGAGCACAAACGCAATATCGTGCGAATCTGACAATGTCACAGGAAAATCCCTCTAGTCAAGCACATCTCATTGCTCGCCAAATACTCCTTTATGGTCGACCAATTCCAATATCGGAAACAATTGAACGCCTCAATCTCATCACTCCTAAAAGATTAACTGACTTAGCACATCGTCTTTTTACAAATTCCACTCCAACACTAACTGCTGTCGGACCTGTAGGACCCCTCATAAATTTTGATGATTTAACGTCAACTCTTTCATCCAAGCTAAAGTAAAAAACTTCTTTTCAAAACAGCATCACAATAACATACACATATTTTATCGTAAAATTTACCACAAAAGCTCTTCTCATTAAATAAGTTTTGGAAATATTGGGCAAAGAAGCGTACAAAACTACCCAATTCATACTTCATGTGATAAAGATTCTAATGAGTGAAGGTATATCCGTGAAATCTGGAAATTCATGGTTTAACTTTGCCCTTTTAAAATATAAAACTTCATTCGCTTCAAGTTCCATTGAAGCAAATGGACATGTGGTCTATTTGTATATAAAACCACATAACTTAAGAAAAAGTGATAACAATTTATTATGTAAATAAATTATAAAAGGTGGACGTTTTTTCTCAAAAATCGAAATGAAAGTTAAACATCCTAAAATATTGAGAGTGGGACATTGTGAAGAGTTTGCGTAAAATAATTGACATCATTTTCATTGTAGTCGTTAGTTCTCTTGTCCATCTTACATCAGCACAAGCAATTGAGCCAGTTAAAATTTCTTCTCAGGATGCTGCTCTTGATCTCTCACAAGCAATTGAAATTCACCATACAAACAGCTCTATTTTTCAAACAAGTACAGCGCCAGGACCAGATGGTATTGTTTGGCGTATTGAAGTGCAGGCAAAAAATGAAAAATTTTCCGGAAATTGGGCAGTTTTTTCTCTTGCAAATCCAACAGATGAACAAATCGATCGTCTCATCGTTGCCCCCCACTACCGCATGGCGCGTTCTGGATTTTTTTGGCCAGACCTTGGATCAGCAAGGATTCAATCCATAACGCCAAGCGAAGGTTTTTCCCTCGATCGTCAACTTAGTGCAAACTCTGATATCTTTCGTATTACCCTTAACCCTGGTGCTGTTGTTACATTTGTGGCCGAACTTAACTCTGCAAATCTACCGCAAATCTATTTATGGCAACCTGAAGCTTATAAAGATGCAATTAATTCTTATACGCTTTATCATGGTATTCTTCTTGGGATATCAGGTCTCTTAGCGCTTTTGTTAACTGTACTCTTTGTTGTCCGTGGAACAGGACTGTTTCCTGCAACAGCTGCTGTTGCTTGGGCAGTGCTTTTTTATATTGGTATTGACTTCAACTTTTTAAATAAATTCTTTGCAGTTACACTCACAACACAACCAATCTGGCGTGCTAGTACAGAAGTAGCACTTACTGCTACACTCTTCATTTTTCTTTTTACCTATCTCAGCCTTAACCGCTGGCATTATCATTTTAGTTACGGTGCTATCGCTTGGACCATTGCCTTTTGCAGTCTAGGAGCCTTTGCTATTTATGATCCAATCAGAGCAGCTGGAATTGCGCGTTTGTCTTTTGGCCTTACCGCTGTGCTTGGTATAATATTAATCATCTATTTCTCGATCAGAAGCTATGACCGCGCCATTATGCTTATTCCAACATGGTTGCTCATTAGCTTTTGGTGTGTTGGAGCCTATGCCTGCATAGCTGGATATTTAAACAATGATATTATCCAGCCGGCATTAGCGGGGGGATTAGTGCTCATTGTTCTTCTCATCAGCTTTACTGTCCTGCAACAAACTTTTTCTAATGACGCTTTCCATGAAGGAATATTTTCCGATCTTGAACAACAAGTACTCGCAGCAAAGGGAGCTGGAAATATTATTTGGGATTGGAATATTGAGCGTGACCGTATTGTTGTACATCCAAACATGGCTACCCTTTTTGGTACTGAAATTCATAACCTCAATGGACCTATGCGCAACTGGATTTCAGCCTTGCACCATGATGATCGTGAACGCTTTCAAGGCGTATTAGATATCATTCTTAAAAATAAAAAAGGGCGCATTGATCAAATTTTTCGGCTTTCTTCCGGTGGTGGTTATTATCATTGGTTTTCTCTTCGTGCACGCCCGGCTATGCAAAAAGATGGGAAAATCACACGTGTCATTGGAACCATTGTCAATATTACTAACCATAAAAAATCCGAAGAACGCTTATTGCATGATGCAATCCACGACAGCTTAACCGGCCTTCCTAACCAACAAATTTTCTTCGATAGACTACAAAATTATACCTCTTTGGCGAAAGCAAATATCAAAATTAGACCGACTGTCTTTATGATTGATTTGGACAATTTTCGCAAAATTAATCGCAAATTAGGCATAGCAGTTGGGGATACTGTACTGCTTATAATCGCACGTCGTTTAAACCGTCTCATTAACTTTCAAGACACCTTGTCGCGACTTTCAGCAGACCGCTTTGCAATTATTTTACTCAGTGAAACTGAACCACAAAAAATTGCAGCATTTGCAGATCATTTGCACAAAACAATTTCAGCACCTATTTCACTTTCAGAAAACAAAATAATTCTTTCAACGTCTATCGGATTGGTTACATGGAGTGAAAGCCGATCGACAGCTAAAGATATTTTTAATGACAGTGAATTAGCGATGATTCGCGCAAAACAAATGGGTGGAAACCATATAGAACCTTTTCGTCCTAATTTTCGCACTTTGGGTCTCGAACATAATACTCTGGAAAAAGATGTTCATTATGCCATAAAACGTAATGAGATAAAAATCCTCTACCATCCTATTCTTAATTTATCAGACGGACATATTATTGGTTTTGAAACAATTGTAGAATGGCATCATCCCACTTATGGAAATTTAAATGTCTCTGATTTTATAAAAATCGTAGAAAACGAACAAATTGTTATGAATTTGTCACAATTTATCATCGATAGTGCCATTATCGATCTTATAAATGTACAAGAAAAGTTTTCCCAACAATCTTTCTTTATTTCAATTAATTTACCAAGCGCAGAAATGATTCATCCTCGTTTTATTAGTCAATTGCGCGCCGCTCTGCTTCGTCATCCGCTCCACAAAGGGCGTTTGATGATTGAAATATCTGAATTTGTCTTAAGAAATAATCCTGAACAATCAGCGCACTTTCTCGAACAAATTAAAACACTTGGAATGAATCTCGCACTCGATAATTTTGGAACAGGTTATTCGTCTCTGACCTATCTCGTACGTTATCCATTTGATATGGTTAAACTTGATCGTTCACTTATTTCAATCGACTCCCTTAAGAAGAAAATTGTTCTTAAGTCTATCATTAATATGGCAACAGATCTTAATTTGCAAATTATCGCAGAAGGTGTTGAAAATGAAAAAGAAGCAATCTTCCTCCGTCAAGAAGGCTGTAAATATGTTCAAAGCACACTTGTAACGAAACCGATTGCCATAGAAGAATTAATTACGCTCGTTCAAAGCCATTTCCCTTATAAAATAAAAACATAAGGGATAAAATAACGTGTAAAGTTAAAAAGCTTAGAAAAAACTCTACGCGTGTCCCATTTCAGAAGCAAGATAAGTTGGATCGATACCCATGCGTGTTAAACTTTTATCATACTTGCAGCTTAAATCACTTTCAAAAAGAAAACTAGGTGATGTAGAACTGATTAGCCAACCATTTGTAGAAATTTCTGCCTCAAGTTGCCCCGCTTTCCATCCAGCATAACCTAACGCTACCAGTGCATGTTGCGGACCTTGTTCGCAACTGATCGCTTTTAATATATCAATAGTCGCAGTAAAACAGACCTTATCTGCAATAAAAACAGTTTCTTCACAAGCATAATCATCTGAATGAAGGACAAAACCACGCGAAGGGTCAACAGGACCACCATAGCGAACTGGAAACTGTTTTATTGGTTCAGAAAGACTTTTTTTTTGGCCCCTGTCTATGACTCCCAAGTGAAGCAAAAGATCTGGAAAATCAATATGATGCAATTGATTGAGAATAATGCCCATCGCACCAGCATCAGAATGCGCGCAAATGTAAATAACAGAACGAATAAAGCGTTTGTCATTCATCCCAGGCATTGCTATGAGTAATTGTCCACCTAAAAAGCCATTACACCGCTTCATTAATTTGTTATTCTCCATAATTTACATGATAAAAGTTTGTTCATTTAGTACACTAGGAAAATAAAAATCCAATGAAAAAAAGTCATATATTTACAAATTTACAAAATATCGCAACTTTCTTTTATAAAAATCTTTTAGTTACTTTAAGCTTAACATTTATAGTTTTAGAATTACTTAACATTCCTGTAAATGCTCAAAAAGAACAAAAACTCCAGCTTTTCGCAACATCTTGGTATGAATCAGATGGTGGTCGTATCCGATTAGCAATCACCGAACCTTCTCTTTCTGGAATAAGAGAAGGCATTATTGAGATTGTGCTTAAACCAGGATGGAAAACTTACTGGCGTAATCCAGGTAATTCTGGCATGGCACCGTTTTTTAATTTCAACCAACAGGTTTCTTATGAAATCTTTTATCCTACCCCACAGCTTTTTGAAACAGAAAATGATTGGTCATTAGGCTATAAAGATAAAGTAATATTGCCCTTCAATCTTTCTGGTTCAAGCAAAAATTTAAGTGGTGCTTTCACCCTTGGATTATGTAATAAAATCTGTCTTCCATTTACTGTTAACTTTGATTTTTCCCCATCTGCTCTTAAAAATAAACATCTTCCTGCTTCCTTCTTAAAAAATGCCCAAGATTCTTTGCCCCGCATGATGCAGAATGCACTAAAAATAAGTGCCGAAAAAAATAACAGTACCCTTCTTATAAAAATACAAAATAACAACAAGACCACTCCTTCCTCTCTCTTTTTAGATGGAGGAGAAATGCAAATTGGAGCAGCAAAAAAAGTCAGTGATAACGCAGAATATACACTCTTCAGTGCTCCACTCTATTTCGCACCAGAAGAAATAAACCAAAAAATTTTTTATACAGTTTCTTTTAAAGATTACGCCTTAAGTGGAACATTCATATTCCATACGCAGCCAACCCCTCTTGCGACTCCGCGATAAAAGAAAAAAACTCTCAAACAGTAATTATGCTGGAAAACATCCATTTTCGCGATATTGAGAAATTGCTTTGCGAGCAAGGGCATCTGCGCGTTCATTTTCTGGATGTCCCGCATGTCCTTTTACCCAGTGCCATCTGACTGTATGACAAGAACAAGCATCCTCAAGAGCTTGCCATAGCTCCATATTTTTAACAGGATTTTTTGATGCAGTGCGCCAATTATTCTTTTTCCAATCTTCAATCCACTTAGATATACCGTTACGCACATAAACTGAGTCTGTATAAAGGTCGACCAAACAGGGCTCTTTAAGTGCCTTTAATGCACAAATTGCCGCCATGAGTTCCATTTGATTGTTTGTCGTATGGACCTTACCGCCATAAAGCTCACGTTCATGACCATTCCAGCGTAAAATTGCTCCCCATCCTCCAATTCCAGGATTCCCTGAGCAAGCACCATCTGTATAAATTTCAACGACTTTTTGTTGAGTTGCCATAAAATTTAAAAACCTAATTCACTTAGCGAATTTACATTACTGAAAAAACAAAGCTTGTGCCAATACTCCCATGGATCTTTCTTAATAACAAAGCTATTAGGCGGTGTATTAAACCAATCATAAAGACGTGTGAGTAAGAAACGTAAAGACGCACCACGAGCTAACAAAACAATCTTGTCCAATTCTAAAGGGATCAATGGTCTTATTTTTTGATAATTTTCCAATAACTTACGTGCTTTGGCCAGATTATAAGAATGATCAAGCTCAAAGCACCAAGCATTTAAACAGATCGCTAAATCATAAGCAAAAAAGTCATTACAAGCAAAATAGAAATCTATTATCCCAGAAAGACGATGATTCACAAAAAAGACGTTATCATTAAATAAATCTGCATGAATAATGCCTATTGGTAAATTGAGCGGCCAATTTTCCTGTAAAAAAGCTAATTCTAACTCAATTTTTTGCCCAAATTCTTTTAATAATGCATCTTCTTTTGTTTGACAACGTTGCCACAATACCTGCCAATCCATAACAGAAAGAGTATTTTTACGACTAAGTGTAAAATCCTGTCCTGCTAAATGTAATTGTGCTAACCCCATCCCCACTTCGCCACAATGATCTATAGTGGGCTGGCGGACCCACTCTCCTTCCAGAAAAGTAATAATAGCAGCAGGGCGTCCTGCTAATTCACAGATCATCATTCCATCATTTTGAATAACAGGTTGAGGGCAAGGCATTCCACGCTGTCCTAAATGCTGCATCAAGCGACAAAAAAAAGGTAAATCATCTTTTGAAATACGCTTTTCATAAAGTGTTAAAATAAATCGCCCTTGTGTTGTCTCTAACAGAAAATTAGAATTTTCAATCCCCTCCTCTATACCTTGATAAGACAAAAGTGACCCTATTGCATAACGTGTTAAAAACACTTTTAAATCATTTGAATGAATATCTGTATAAACGGCCATTATTCTGCTTTCGTTGTAGACATGTCTGTATTCTGATTTTCATTTTTTGCATTATTTGCTTGACCATTGACGAAAGCCATATCTTGCGACGTTAAAATGACGTCACGTAATTCGCGACTCACTAAAAATTTTTCCGTTTCTACTGCTGTTTCAGCTAATTCTATTGTGACATTATAACGCTCACGAAACGCTGAAATAATTTCATCAATAATAATTTCAGGAGCCGAAGCCCCTGCTGAAAGACTGACAATAGAAAGAGCTTTTAGGTTTTCAAAATTAATTTCATCAGCGCGCTGAACTAAAATAGCTTGCCGCGCACCAGACTTTTCGGCAACCTCTACTAAACGTCGTGAATTAGAAGAATTTGGCGCTCCAACAATCAAAAACAAATCACTCCCCTTTGCTGCTGCCTTAACCGCATCTTGTCGATTCGTTGTAGCATAGCAAATTGACTCAGCCGCTGGGGCTGCTAATGTAGGGAAACGTTGTTGTAATATATCGAGAATTCCTGCCGTATCTTCAACAGAAAGCGTTGTTTGTGTAACAAATCCTAATTTATCTGGATCATTGGGGAGATAATGCAAAGCATCTTCTATCGTTTCAATAAGCGTCACAGCCCCTTCTTCAAGCTGTCCCATTGTCCCTATCACCTCAGGATGACCAGCATGACCAATCAATATAACATGACGACCATGACGTTGATGTCGTATCGCTTGTTTATGAACTTTCGAGACCAACGGACATGTTGCATCGAGATAAAACAAATTATAGCATCGTGCTTCTTCTGAAACAGATTTTGGTACACCATGAGCAGAAAAAACAACCGGTTGATTGCGATGTTCTTCTGGAATCTCATCAAGTTCTTCAACAAAAATAGCTCCCCGTTGCTGTAATCCCTCAACCACGTAGCGGTTGTGTACAATTTCATGACGAACATATACTGGAACACCATATTTTTTTAATGCAAGGAGAACAATCTGGATAGCACGATCAACCCCTGCACAAAATCCACGTGGACCACAAAGACGTATCGTTAAAGGGGGAAGTCCAGACATAAATCATCCTTAATCTCTATAGTTTTAGCTATATATTCAAACAACTTATCATTATACACGAATAAGCAATGTAAAAAAACTGGCAATAGCATCTTTTGCATAAGAACACACTCTATCGTGTTTTCTTACGAGATTTTCTTGCAGCAAAGCTCTTTTTAAATTTGCTTTTTCATTTTATTTGCCTAAAGAGCGATAAAATACCAAACAAGAGATTCAATCAAAAGAACTCCAAAGATAGCTGCCAAATAAAGTAACGAAAAGAAAAACAGTTTTTTTGCCATCAAAATAGTTTCATTATGTGTATCAGCTTTCCACAAACGATAGGCAAAATAAACAAAGATAATGCTTAAAATTGTTGAAAAAATACCATAAAAAATTCCGCCAAGACCAGTAAAGCAAGGAGCAGCAGCGCACAATGCCATCAAAATAGTATAAAATAAAATCTGCTTTTTTGTTGAATGTTCACCTCGAACATTAGGCATCATAGGAATACCTGCAGCCTCATAATCAAGGGATGAAAATAAAGAAAGAGCCCAAAAATGAGGGGGGGTCCACATAAAAATGATTAAAAATAATAAAAAGCTATCAATACTCACTGTCCCTGTTGTCACGGACCATCCAATCATTGGTGGGAAAGCCCCAGAAGCACCACCAATAACAATATTTTGTGGTGTGATACGTTTTAACCAAATTGTATAAATAACGACATAAAAGAAAATCGTAAACGCAAGAAAAAATGCTGCAAACCAATTAATGAAGCTCCCCATAACCAATACCGAAAGCATAGAAAGAACTATGCCAAAAATAAATGCTTTTCGGGAACTGATTTTACCCATAGGAATAGGACGCTTTTTGGTCCGTTCCATCACGGCATCAATGTCAGCATCATACCACATATTCAGTGCTCCCGCACCGCCACCACCAATGGCAATACATAAAATCGCTAAAAAACCATACAACGGATTGATAGGAACAGGCGATACAAGCAAACCAACCAGAGCCGTAAAGACCACAAGAGACATAACACGTGGCTTTAATAACGTGATATAATCACCAATACCGGATCTTGGTGGTGTTGCTTTACCATTCACAACCGATAACTCTCCTGAAACTGACATTCCGCTCAAAGCCCTTTTCCATTTCTGTCATTCACAAACCAATATTATCTAGCGTATGGAAATGATCAATTAAGACCAATCGTATTTTTGAGAAAATATGAAATACCTCGTTCGCACGTATCCCCTAAAAATAGATGGAATATTGGCAACAAAAATACATTTTTTCAATCAACATTCTCTCCTACATTACAAATGTATCATAAAAATATATCCTATGGATTAATATATTTGGGTAAATACTGATTTTGTGTTATAGTTTTTATGTGGGGAATTCATTTTTTTATGTAAATCTATGTATGGTTGTATGTGTGTTGAGTCGGGTAGGATTTTCTGTGATACTTTATAAATTACTCAAAAAAACTTTTTTTATTGGTGCTGTTCTTTACACACTTTATAGTAGTTTTATCAATCATGCATTTGCACAAACACCTTATGCGCAAAATGTCCCTGCTCCACAAACCTATGGTGCATGGACAAAAGTTTGTGCTCTACCGCCAGGTACACCTAACATGCAGTGTGAAATTGTACAAAACGTTCATACACAAGGTCGTCATGATATTACTTTGCGTGTTACATTTTATAAACTTCCTCAAAAGCAAGGTGCTTTGATGCGTGTTTTTGTTCCGATTCGCGTTGAATTACGTCCTGGCGTTGGAATTAAAATTGACGATAAAAATATGGGCAGAATGGAATATCGTCGTTGTCTTGGTGATAATTGTGTTGCTGAAGCCTTTCTTAAAGAAGACATATTGCAGCTCTTTTTAAAAGGAAAAATGGCAACCTATTTTATCTTTACAACTCCTGAACAAGGGATTGGAGGTTTTGTTGACCTTCATGGTCTTGCCGACGCCTATGCAACCTTACCTACATGAATGAAATCGATACACTTTAGACGATTAAAATCTCATCGTATATTTTGAAAGCTTCTTAAATTAGATTAATAAAAATCTTCTAAGTTCCCATAAAAATAGGATAATTCTTATGAAATCGCTGATAGATCATTTTGATATTACTTCCTCTAAAGTGCAATCACTTGTACAAGAAACGCTTCATCATGCTGATGATGGTGAGCTTTACCTTGAGTATACAGAAAGCGAAGCTCTTTTATTTGATAATGGACAGCTTAAAAACGGCTCTTTCCATCAAGATATGGGGTTTGGGCTGCGTGTCGTTGCTGGAGAAGCTACCGGATATGCATATTCTAGTGAATTATCAGCTGCTGCACTCAAACGTGCTAGTGAAGCAGCTAAAGCTATTACCTATAATAATCATGCGGGAACTTATAGCATAGCACCTCAACAAACAAACAAAAAACTTTATCAACCGCATAATCCCCTTGATGCTCCATCATTTGAGGAAAAAAGTGCTCTTTTGCAAAAAATTGATGCCTATTTACGTGCTAAAAATGATAAATTGCATCAAGTGACTGCTTCTCTTTCCGGCTCGCTACAACATGTTGAAATTTTACGTGCAGATGGTTATTTGGTTCGTGATATTCGTCCCCTTGTGCGACTTTCTATATCTGTGGTCGCAGCTGAAGGCAATCGACGTGAAAATGGTTTTTATGGATGTGGAGGGCGACAAGCATTTGACCAATTTATTCATGAAGACAATTGGAAAAAAGCTGCGGATGAAGCCTTACGTATGGCTTTAACAAATTTAGAAGCAGAAGCAGCACCTGCAGGATCTTTTGATGTTGTCTTAGCCAATGGATGGCCTGGCGTTATGCTCCATGAAGCCGTAGGTCATGGTTTAGAAGGTGACTTTAACCGTAAAAAAACATCCGCTTTTGCTGGACTTTTAGGACAACAAGTTGCGGCAAAAGGTGTTACAGTTGTTGATGATGGAACAATTCCACAATGCCGTGGCTCTCTCACTGTCGATGATGAGGGGACCCCTTCAGGATATAACGTTCTCATTGAAGATGGAAAGCTCGTTGGTTTTATGCAAGACAGGCTTAATGCACGGCTTATGGGAGGTAAATCAACTGGAAATGGACGGCGTGAATCTTATGCTTATGCACCAATGCCACGAATGACCAATACAATCATGCTAGGAGGAGATAAAACACCTGAAGAAATCCTTTCTTCACTCAAACATGGTATCTATGCTGTTTCATTTGGTGGAGGACAAGTTGATATTACTTCTGGAAAATTCGTCTTTGAATGTACTGAAGCATACCGAGTAGAAAATGGTAAAATTGTAGCACCAATCAGAGGCGCAACTCTTATTGGAAATGGACCGGATGCTATGAAACGTATTACAATGATTGGTAATGATAGTAAACTTGATAATGGTATCGGTATGTGTGGAAAAGCTGGCCAAAATGTCCCTGTTGGTGTTGGTCAACCTCATCTTCGAATCAATAATATGACAATCGGTGGAACTGCGCTTATAAAAGAATAAGCTTTCTCATTCCTTCCCAATATTGCCTCCTTATCATCTATCACGACCATTTTGTGAGGAGGTTACAATACATTGATTTATAAAGATAATCTATCGTTGTTCATATTAAATTAGAACCTTGAATACCATAAGATTCTCTCATTTCAAATCTGTTCCATATTGAATCAATCAAAATCATTCGTTTGTACGTTACAGATGGGGAGAGTCATATGAATAAAACCTGTACAAGAAAGGACCAAAGATTCCTCTTATGGACCGTCTCAAGTAACAAGAGTTATAGCCACATTGGAAGATGACAAATATAACACTGGCACCGGCTTGTTCAGACACATCTTCTTCTTAATACATTAGTCTTTTGTGTGGGATAATTTGCCTTTTATATTTCATAATAAAAAGTTCAAAATAAAAAACACTTTCTACATTCAGTGCTCTTAATTCAACGAGAAAAAGGTTATTATTATAGATAATTTTTGGAGAGATTTTATAATAATACTCAAGTAAACTTTAAAAAAAATCTTCATGGCATTAAAAAATTTTTAAGCTAAAGCTTCCAACCTTTCTTTTTTTTCTTTTTGCTCAAAACAGCAACAATTTCGACATGTGGTGACCATAAAAATTGATCAATCGGTATGATTTTTTCTACTGTATACCCCCCTGCAACAAGAAGAGATAAATCACGAGCAAATGTAGTAGGATTACAGGAAATTGCCACAACACGTGATACTGTCGTCTTAGCTAATTCACGTACTTGTTGCTCTGCACCAGCACGGGGAGGATCAAAAACAACACTCTCAAAACACTCAAGTTCCTTTACAGAAAGGGGATGTCGGAAAAGATCACGTTTTTCACAAGTGACCGTTTTTAAACCAGTCGCAAAACGTGCTGCTGTATTTAGATTTCTTAATGCATCTTCATTATTTTCTACTGCATGAACATTCATCTTTTTTGCCATACGCAAAGTAAATGTTCCTATCCCTGAAAACAAATCAACAGCATTCTTTGCTTTTTTTAAATGAGTCAAAATAATATTGCCCATTATATTTTCAGCTTCGCAGGTTGCTTGAAGAAAACCACCAGAAGGAAATTCAACACGGACATCTCCAAAGTAAATCTCTGGTTTTTCTCGTTCAACCAAAACTTCACCATCAACAGATAAACGTATAATCCCATATGAAAGAGCAGCACTGATCATTTTCTGACGAAGTGATTCATGGTGTACAATGCAACCGCTTAAAGCAACATCTAAACCATTTTCAACACGTGTTATTGTAACATGAAACCGTTTGGCAGAGCTGCTTAGAAAAGCACAGAGCTCTCTGATATTATGCAACTGAGAAATAAGCTCTGGACAGCTTACTGGACATTCCTCAAGAGCTACAATCTCATGAGAGAGATAACGGTTAAAACCAACTTTTTGCCCCTGTGGGGTCATAGATGCTGTTAGAGTAATCCGCCGTCGGCTATAAGGTTTACATTCTATTAAAGGCGCAACAACATTATTAAGTCCATACTTTTTAAGCGCATCAACAACCAATTGTTGTTTCCATACGCGATAAGCATCCATATGCCAATGCTGAAGAGTACACCCTCCACATTCTCCAAAATGCTGACAAAGAGTATCAATGCGTTCTAATGATTTTTCTTTTAATGCTATACATGTTGCATATTTTCCATGAACAGTAATTTCAGCACACTCTCCTGGTAAAGTAAAAGGAACATAAACGAAGCCGCGAGACGTCCTAGAAGTACCATACCCATTTGCTCCGATATGGTCGATTATGACATTGTCACTCACTCTTGTTTTTCTCCGAATAGTAAATATTCCACGTTGCCATCACCACCTGTAATAGGGGAAGGAATTAAACCTCTTGCGCTCCACCCTGTTTGTGTATTTAACCAAACAAAAAGCGCCTCAGCAGTTTCTTTAGCTATTGATGGATTTAATATTCCCCTCTTACTAAAGTGTTTACGACCAACCTCAAACTGAGGCTTTACCAGTAAAACAGCTTGAGCGCCCTTCTTGGCTAAAGACAAAACGG
The DNA here is from genome assembly GCF_042193565.1 of Bartonella sp. SD1336NMGDW. Taxonomy (NCBI): domain Bacteria; kingdom Pseudomonadati; phylum Pseudomonadota; class Alphaproteobacteria; order Hyphomicrobiales; family Bartonellaceae; genus Bartonella; species Bartonella sp. SD1336NMGDW. The sequence goes on along the minus strand of NZ_JBHILW010000004.1, from coordinate 105,707 downwards.
GAGGCAATGCAAGTTTGAGAGAAATAAAGCTAACATCTGAAACGATAAGATCAATTTCTCGCCCACCTAAATGGTTATGTTGAAAATCTCTAACATTCAAGCCTTCTAATAACGTTATAGCACTGTTGCCCAATAAACGTTTATCAAATTGATGATGCCCAACATCAACGGCAATTACATGAGCCGATCCACGTTCTAAGAGAACTTGTGTAAAACCACCTGTTGATGCACCAACATCAATGGCCGTCACTTTATCTGTTATAATCGGAAATGCATCAAGTGCAGCAATCAATTTTAACGCTGCCCGAGAAACATAATTCTGCGCTGGATCACAAACAGCAATCTCTGCATCACCAAAAACAATTTGCCCAGCTTTAAAAACGATTTCGCCGTTAACTTTAACAGTTTGACGCATGACAGCATCACGTGCGCGTGAACGTGTCGTAAAAAAGTTTTTTTCAACTAAGAGAATATCGAGCCTTTTTCTGGCAGCCATATCATACTCGAATTTTTTATCCTGTTCGAATCTCGCGGCCTAAAGCAGCAAAAACCGTGTTGACAATACCCATAGCATCAAGCCCGATAGTTGAGAGAACTTTTTCTGGTGCACCATGATTCAAATACTCATCAGGAAGTTTTAGTGTACGAACTTTCAAACCATGCTCTAAGAGCCCTTCTTGCGCTAAAAATTGTAATATGTGCGCTCCAAAACCACCGATTGCCCCTTCTTCAATTGTCACCAATACTTCATGCTCACGTGCCAAACGACACATCAAATCCTTATCTAAAGGTTTCGCAAACCGTGCATCTGCAACCGTTGTAGATAATCCTTCAGCCTCTAACGCATCAGCAGCTTGCAACACTTCTGACATCCGCGTTCCAAAACAAACCAAAGCGATCCTATTTCCTTCACGCAGAACACGCCCCTTTCCAATTTCTAATAACTCACCACGTTGCGGTAAATCTATACCAATACCCTCACCACGTGGATAACGAAAAGAAATTGGTCCCTGATCATAAGCTGCAGCTGTACGCACCATATGCATCAGTTCAAGCTCATCAGAAGGTGCCATAACAACAAACCCAGGAAGAGTGGACAAAAAAACAATATCAAAACTTCCAGCATGTGTTGCACCATCTGCCCCCACAAAACCTGCGCGGTCAATAGCAAAACGTACCGGTAATTTTTGAATTGATACATCATGAATAATTTGATCATAAGCACGCTGTAAAAAAGTAGAATAAATTGCAACAAAAGGCTTGTACCCTTCACAAGCAAGTCCTGCCGCAAAAGTTACGGCATGTTGCTCAGCGATACCAACATCAAACATTTTTTCAGGAAATTTTTTTGCAAAAGAATCAAGACCTGTCCCTGTTGGCATCGCTGCTGTTATACCAACAATCTTATCATCATGGCGAGCTTCTTCTATTAAAGCTTTAGAAAATACCTTGGTATAGGGTAGAATATTACTTGATGCTTTAACCTGTTTTCCTGTCGTGACATCAAAACGATTAACACCATGATATTTATCAGGTGATGCTTCTGCAGGTGGATATCCCTTTCCCTTATGTGTGACAACATGCACCAAAACAGGACCACTAGGATATTCACGAACATTTTTTAAAACAGGCAATAAATGCCCCAAATTGTGCCCATCTATGGGTCCAAGGTAATAAAAGCCAAGCTCATCAAATAAAGTTCCCCCAACCAAAAGTCCACGCGCAAACTCCTCTGAACGACGCGCCTTATCCAAAAAAAACTTTGGCAATTTTTCGCTCAACATCTTTACGCGTTCACGCAAATGACGATAAGAAGGACGAGATACTAATCGTGCAAGATGTGCACTCATAGCACCTGTAGGTGGTGCGATAGACATGTCGTTATCATTAAGAACAACAATCAAGCGTGCATCCAAAGCGCCAGCATTATTCATTGCTTCATAAGCCATGCCCGCAGACATTGCACCATCACCGATGACAGCTATGATATTGCGTCTTGTCTCTGCTTTCAAAGCACTTGCCACCGCCATGCCAAGCCCCGCTGAAATAGAAGTAGACGAATGACCCGCTCCAAATGAATCATACACACTTTCTGAACGTTTTGTAAAACCTGATAATCCGCCCTCTTGACGTAATGTGCGAATTTTTTCTCTACGCCCCGTTAAAATCTTGTGTGGATAGGTTTGATGACCAACATCCCAAATAATCCTATCCTCTGGTGTATTAAAAATATAATGTAATGCAACAGTGAGCTCAACAACACCAAGTCCTGCCCCAAGATGACCACCTGTTACAGAAACCGCATCAATTGTTGCGGTCCGCAACTCATCAGCCAACTGTACCAAATCAGACTCAGGCAATGCCCGCAAATCTTGCGGAAAACAAATACGGTCAAGCAATGGTGTTAAAACCTGAGACAAAAAAACCTTCCTATTATCTTAACTCAAGAAAACGCAACGATAAAAATGTATCTTCTCTACTCTTATTTATAGTTTTGCATCTTTTTTACTCAAAAATGTTCTTTTCTATTTGAGATGAGCTATAACTTCCTCATTTTTAACTTATTTTATAAAAAAGAAATCAATCGATTTAATTTTCTATAAAAAAGGTTATTATATCTCCTCGTTTCACAATAAATATCCAAAATATTTAATATTATTTAGCATCAAGTGGTTCTACTCCTTCTGGAGAACCTTCTTCTGAAAGTTGTATTTTTTCAATTTTAGCTTCAGCAACTCTTAAGAGTTTTTCACAATGCTTTTTAAGCGCTTCACCGCGTTCATAAATATCAATGGATTGTTCCAAAGGCACATCGCCACGTTCCAAATTTTCGACAATAACTTCAAGTTGCTGAAGCGCTTGCTCAAAGCTTAAAGTCGTAATATCCCCCTCTTGTATCTCTTTTTTCATATGAACCTCAAAAAATATCTGTTCTGGATATACGAATTCCAAAACCTTCTAAACCTACATAATGATGTTCTTTAGCTGCATAAACAATAACAGAGCCTATTCCTAGATATTTTAAAATTTGTGATCCTAAACCAATTTTGCGCCATTCTTCTTCGCGTTCAATCGCCTGCACATGGTTTTCTGAACTGTCTCTTGCCATATTTTGAATATCAATAGTTGATTGCATAACAGAGCCTTTACGCAAATAAATAAATACGCCACGTTTTTCTTTTTCCATCATACGCCGCATCATCACCATAATATCTGAAGCTTGACAAAAAACGTCATTTATAATGTTTTCATGATGTAAATACACAGGAATATCACCACCCTCACGGACATCACCAAAAACAATTGCAATATGCTGAACGGCTTCCCAAGGGAGTTGATAACTATGAACAATAGCGGGACCTACAGATGTTTCAATAGGCATTTCTCCAACATGCTTGATCAATATTTCCTTACGTTGGCGGTAAGCAATTAAATCTGCAACCGTTATCATATGCAACCGGTGTTCTTGCGCAAATTGCATGATCTGATCGCCATGTTTAACGCTGCCATCATCATTGACCAACTCACCAATAACACCAACTGGTGGCAAACCAGCTAATTTACATAAATCAACAGCGGCCTCCGTGTGACCTGAACGCATGAGCACCCCCCCTTCATGCGCAATCAAAGGAAAAATATGTCCTGGACGGACAAAATCGTGAGCACCAGCATTTGGATTAGAAAGATTACGAACTGCCAATGTGCGGTCATGTGCGGAAATACCCGTCGTTATCCCATGTTTAAAATCCACAGTAACAGTAAATTGCGTCCCATGTGCAGATTTATTATCTGGTACCATAGGAGCAAGATTAAACCGTTGTGCTTCTTTTTTTGGCATAGGTGTACACACAATACCTGTTGTGTGACGAAGAATAAACGCCATCTTTTCTTCTGTACAATGCACTGCAGCAAGAGTTAAATCACCCTCATTTTCACGGTCATCATCATCTGTCACCACAACAATTTCACCGCGTTCAAAAGCTTTAAGTGCAGAAACAATTTTTTTTTCATCATACGCCATTGTTCACCTTCTCAATCACCCAATTTGACCGCGATGTCTTAGATAATGGTCAGCAATAGCACAAGCAACCATCGCTTCACCAACAGGAACGGCACGAATCCCAACACATGGATCATGACGTCCCTTCGTTATAACATCTATATCATGACCATCAACATCAATGGAGCGACGAGGCGTTAAAATTGATGAAGTAGGCTTTACAGCAAAACGTGCAACAATTGGCTGTCCACTCGATATTCCCCCTAAAATACCACCAGCATGATTGGATAAAAAAAGCGGTTTTCCATCATTTCCCATTCGCATTTCATCGGCATTTTCTTCTCCCCTCAAGCGGGCTGCCGCAAAACCATCACCAATTTCCACTCCTTTTACCGCATTAATCGACATAAGTAATGATGTAATATCTTGATCAAGCTTTGCGTAAATAGGGGCTCCTAAACCTGCCGGAACATTTTCTGCAACGATCTCAACAACCGCACCAACAGATGTTCCCTCTTTACGGAGTTTACTGATATAATCACTAAAAATGGGAACCATCTCTGCATCAGCTGTAAAAAAAGGATTATTATCAACCTCTGACCAATCCCAACGATCACGATTAATATTATGAGGACCAATTGCTATCACTGCTCCTCGTACAATCAAACCAGGAACGATTTTACGAGCAAATGCACCAGCTGCAACACGTGCGGCCGTCTCCCGTGCTGAAGCACGTCCCCCACCTCGAAAATCACGAATGCCATATTTAATATCATAAGTATAATCCGCATGTCCTGGACGATACTGATGGGCAATCGAGCTATAATCCTTCGAACGCTGATCTGTGTTTCGAATCAACAGAGAAATTGGTGTACCTGTTGTCACCAATGTCGTCCCATCGTCTTGAACAACAACTCCTGAAAGGATCTCTACTTCATCTGGTTCTCGGCGCTGCGTTGTATACTTTGATTGTCCTGGTTTGCGTTTATCAAGATAAGCTTGAACTTCTGCAAGAGTAAAAATAATTCCAGGTGGACAACCATCAATGACACAACCAAGAGCAGCACCATGACTTTCACCCCATGTTGTTACACGAAACAAATGACCAAATGTATTATGCGACATGAAAAAATATCCGTTTCTCTGTCAAATATTACAACGACAACGTATGTTGTGTGCCATACACAAGGTAGCTCTTTGCTCCCAAATACTCTCAGCCACTTTAAATTTGGTCAAATTACTGCTGTCCAATAAAATCCTATAAACCAAACTTTATTCTTTAACGACAGAAATGTCTGGTGCATCAACTGCTTTCATACCTATGATATTATAACCCGAATCGACATGATGGACTTCACCGGTAACAGAACGAGACAAATCTGAAAGAAAATAAAGCGCAGAATCACCAACCTCTTCAATTGTTACCGTACGACGTAATGGAGCATTATATTCATTCCATTTTAAAATATAACGAAAATCACCAATACCTGAAGCCGCTAACGTTTTAATTGGTCCAGCAGATATAGCATTAACACGAATATTTTGAGGACCTAAATCTACCGCTAAATATTTCACGCTCGCTTCAAGAGCTGCTTTGGCAACCCCCATTACATTATAATTGGGAACAACCTTTTCTGCACCATAATAGGTCAGTGTCAAGATTGAACCACCATCTGACATCAATTTCTCTGCACGCTTCGTTAGAGCTGTTAGGGAATAAACCGAAATATTCATGGTCATCATAAAATTTGATTCGCTGATATCAATATAACGACCACTTAACTCATCTTTATCAGAAAAACCAATAGCATGAACTAAAAAATCGAGCTTTCCCCATTTCTTCTCTATTTCTCTAAAGACCGTATCAATAGAGACACTGTCAGAAACATCACAATGTCCACAAACAAATCCCTTTAATTCTTCAGCCAAAGGCTCAACACGCTTTTTCATTGCTTCACCCTGATAGGTAAAAGCAAGCTCTGCCCCTGCGCTACTTGCCGCTTTAGCGATTCCCCAAGCGATGGAGCGATTATTGGCCAACCCCAAAATTAAACCACGCTTACCGTACAATAAACCATTACCCTTAGCCATCAGCACTGCCCCATTGTTACTTAAAATTAATATTATTCATCTGCCTATGACACAGGTCAACTTTTTCTTCAAGTAATTGGTTTAAAATCAAACAAAAACTACGCTTTTATATATAAAAAATTTTAAAATTAATCTTGTTGCATTTGCAAAAACTGTTCTAGCGCGGCATTTTTACCTTCTGGCAACATAATGCGAACATGCACATAAAGATCATCTCTTGTACCATTTTTTAAACGAAGCCCTTTCCCTTTCAACCGTAAAACGCGATCAGAACTTGACCAAGCAGGAATCGTTAAAACCACACGTCCCTCCAATGTCTCAACTTCTTCTTTTGCTCCCAAAACAGCATGTTTAAGAGAAACTGGTAAATCAAGATGGAGTGCTCTTCCTTCAACCCGAAAACGAGGATGTTTTTGAATCTGAATGGTTATCAACGCATCTCCTGCTTTCCCAAGAGGTACCTCTTCTCCCTGACCTTTTAATCGAATAGTCTGTCCGTCTTCAATATAATCTGGAAGTTTAATTTTTAACTTTTTTCCATTTGGAAAAACAGCTTCCACCTTTTCTGCGCCAACCATCTGCTCTAATGTTATAGCAAGATTAGCACGAACATGTGCTCCTTGTTGGGGACGGTTATAGTGTGTGGAATTCGAAAAGCTACCACCTCCTCCAAACAGATCCCGAAAAATATCACTCGCATCAAAACCTGCACCACCTGAAGAGGAAAAATCAAATCCCTTTGCTCTTCCTGAAAAGGGATTTTGTTTATTGCTAAAATTTTCACCAGTACCATAGGCTTGATAAAGCGGTTTTCCTTCCATATCAATTTCACCGCGGTCAAATTGTGCCTTTTTATCCTTATCACCTATAATTTCATAAGCTTGATTAATTTCAGCAAATTTTTCTTTAGCCTTTGTATCATCTTTATTATGGTCTGGATGATACTTCTTTGCTAATCTTCTAAATGCCGATTTAATCTCTTGTGATTTTGCGGTACGTGCCACACCCAGAATCGTGTAGGGATCACGCATATTGCCCTCTTTTCAATTTTTTCGGTTTCAAAATATCAACTGATCCGTTGTTCAATATCCCTTATATCTTCATCAGTCTATTCTAGAGAATAATTTCTTCTTTCCTCTTTATATGTCTATCAATAAACTAAAATACCAGATAAAATGAGACATTTATTTAATATAGCTCATTGTAGTCTATGCTAAAGTAAAAATAATTAAACTACCATAGAAATACACAATAGCATTGGCTTTTTGAAAATAAGAAAAAATAGTACTGTAACTTTTTGATGATAAAGTAAATGAGAAAATGCCTTACCCATGCTCACTGATATTTGGAGAAACTATGAGCAACAAAATACCAACAGATGATCATTTTATGAAAATGCAAAAACCTTTTGAACTTTTCGCAAAGTGGCTTGAAGAAGCAACGATAAGTGAAATAAATGATCCAAATGCTATGGCATTAGCAACAGTTGACGAAACAGGACTCCCTAATGTTCGTATGGTTCTCCTCAAAGACTACAGTCCCCAAGGCTTCGTCTTCTATACCAATTATGAAAGCTGTAAAGGACAAGAAATTTTAAAATCAATGAAAGCATCTTTAGGTTTTCATTGGAAATCGCTCCGTCGTCAGGTCAGAATTAGAGGAATTGTTGAAAAAGTAAGTCAACAGGAAGCCGATGCCTATTTCCAATCGCGACCACGTGGTAGTCGAATTGGTGCATGGGCATCTAAACAATCTCAACCTTTAGACAATCGTTTTGTGCTCGAAAAAGCAATTGCTCAATATACTGCACGTTATGCTCTAGGCAATATTCCACGACCACCTTATTGGTCTGGGTTTCGTGTTAAACCCCTTTCTATAGAGTTCTGGTGCGATCGCCCATTTCGTTTACATGATCGTCTGCTTTTTACACGCGATTGTGTTGAACACAGCGATTGGAAAAGACAAAAACTTTATCCCTAATCCTTCAAACTTCATCGTTATAAAGATTTTTTCTTCCCGACAGTTAAAAAAATATTTTTTATTTGAAAAATTCTAAAAGAAGATGATTTAGTTTATTTAAATAGAAGAATTTCATTTTCACTGTAAAAGTTGATTGGTAATATTTTCTACTGTATCGCTTAAAACAGATTAGCAACAAACTTATTTAAAAGAAAATACTGTATTCAGCAGAAACTATGATTTTAGCTAACTTATTTTTAGATCGCAGGATAAAATATCGTCCATATACCCCCAAATACCAAACCAGCAAAAATCACAAAACCAATAAGCGAATTAGATTTGAAAAGCCTGAGGCATTGTGAACTGTCATCTATATCAATGACTTTAATTTGAATAAACATATGGATGCTTGCCGCAAAAATCCCCAAAAAACTAAGAACAGGGACTCCAGATAAATAAAATGCTAGACTAACGAACACCACAAAACCACCATACAAAAATACTAAAGCACGCTTGGTTCCTTTACCAAAGAGAAGAGCCGTAGAACGGACACCAACAGTAGCATCATCTTCTTTATCTTGATGTGCGTAGATTGTATCGTATCCTATGGTCCACAAGATTGATCCCACATAAAGCAAGATTGGGGCCCAACTTAAACTTCCAAAGACAACAGCCCACCCCATTAATGCCCCCCAATTAAACGCAACGCCTAAAAAAAACTGCGGCCAATATGTTACGCGTTTCATAAAAGGATAAAACGCAACAGCTATCAATGACGAAATACCTAGAAAAAAACTAAACCTATTAAATTGTGATAAAACGACTAAACCAACCAAACATTGCATAAGTATAAAAACTCTGGCTTGAAACCGACTCACATGACCTGTCGGCAATGGACGAGAACGTGTCCTTTCTACCTGAGCATCAATTTTATGGTCAATAAGATCATTCCAAGTACATCCTGCCCCTCGCATAGCAATAGATCCCAGAAAAAAAAGAAAAAGATACCAAACCCAATGAAGAAACATTGATAAAAGAGTATCGTAATGCATGTTATAAGAGAAAAAAGCCATTGTTGTTGACCAAAAACAAGGCCACATCAACAATTGCCATCCGATAGGCCGATCCCAACGCGCCAATTGCGCATAAAACCATAAAGAACAGGGAAGGAAATTGTAGACCCATTGTTTGGAAGATGCGTCCATAACCCGTCCCTGACTCTCACAGGATTGAACATGCGCGATATTTTTATTTTTTTTCATCAAATGATTTACCTTTGGTCTTGCGATAGAGACATTTCATTCTTATGAGAAAGAGATGAGATTAATCATCTTTTATGAGAGGAGCAAGCAATGAATATTCTTCTTATTGGCTCAGGTGGACGAGAACATGCTTTAGCATGGAAAATAGCAGCATCACCACTGCTAACAAAGTTATATTGTGCTCCTGGAAACCCTGCAACAACAGAATTTGGTGAAAATATTAATTTAAACATTGATGACCATCCCCTTGTTATTGATTTTTGTAAAAAACATTCTATTGATCTTGTGATTGTAGGACCAGAAGCACCATTGGTTGCGGGTATAACAGACTCTCTTAATAGCGCTAACATCTGTGTATTTGGTCCTACTCAAAAAGCTGCTCAACTAGAAGGTTCAAAAGCTTTTACAAAAGATTTATGTCGTAAGAATAACATTCCTACAGGAAGTTACCAATGCTTTAATGATGCTTCTAAAGCTAAAGCTTACATTCATCAACAAGGTGTTCCCATTGTTATTAAAGCTGATGGCTTAGCAGCTGGCAAAGGTGTCGTGGTTGCAACAACTATGGAAGAAGCATTTAACGCAGTCGATGCCTGCTTCAAAAGTGCATTTGGAGATGCAGGAAACAAAATTGTTGTAGAATCTTTTCTTGAAGGTGAAGAAGCAAGCTTCTTCTGCCTTTGTGATGGTAAAATTGCTCTTCCTTTTGGATCTGCCCAAGATCATAAACGTGTAGGTGATGGGGATATTGGAGCAAACACCGGTGGTATGGGTGCTTATTCACCAGCGCCCATCATGACCCAAGAAATAGTGAATCGTACCCTCAAAGAAATTGTTGAACCAGCTTTAAAAAGCATGAAAGAAATGGGCGCCCCCTTTAAAGGTATTCTCTTCGTCGGATTAATGATAACGCAAAAAGGACCCGAATTAATTGAATTTAACGTACGATTCGGTGATCCTGAATGTCAAGTTTTAATGATGCGTCTCAAAGATGACATTTTGCCAATTTTTCTTGCTGCAGCTCAAGGAAAACTTGAACATAAGCCTCTTCGGTGGTCTGAAAAAACTGCTCTCACCGTTGTTATGGCTGCCAATGGTTATCCAGACTCTCCCCAAAAAGGTACTGTCATCCGTAACGTTGATAAAGTAAACACTCTTCCCGATGTGAAAGTTTTTCAAGCTGGTACAGTATTGCGTGATGGAGAACTCATTGCAAATGGTGGACGTGTTCTCAATATAACAGCAACAGGAAAAACGATTACGCATGCACAAAAACGTGCTTATGAAGCTGTTGATTGTATTGATTGGCCAGAAGGTTTTGTTCGTCGTGATATCGGATGGAGAGCCATTGCACGAGAAAACTAAATTATTTGAATATTCTTTTTTACGATTTGATTATTTTATATAAGAGCATGATACACAAATTTTCTTACTGTTTTACGTTGACTATAATTTTGAAAAAATGAGTGTGCTTTCGTTTGAACAATCAAATATTGTAAATAGGATATCTACTCATGATAAAATAGGAAATTTCTCTGAATATGACACTGTCATATAAACTGATCATTTTACTGTTGTATTTACTTTAAACGCATTTTCTCATCACTTTTATAAATACTTTCTTTATTATAAAATCTTGACGAAAAACATATATACTATCATTTCTTTTATTTATCGCGTTTTTTAATGAAATTCCGCTTTTACGAAAAATAAAATGCCAAAAAAAAGATACTGATGTTATTCACGTACAGATTCTTAAACAATACCCCTCATGCTCGTCACTCCCATTTTACGATACTACCTGCAAATAGTATAAATCCATACTGCCATCTTTCTTGAATAAAGATAAAAACCGATACCATCATTGTATTTTCCAACTCTCAATATTACGATAACCCTTTCTATCTAAATGCTTTTGATTATAAGAGAGAGAGATGAAATAAGAATATTTTGTAATATTTAAAGCTCTCATTCAACATGGAGAAATGATTTATAAAAAAATCAAAAACACTTCCAGCAATCTTCTGGTGTTTTAATGATGTGGCAAAAACCAAAAATTACACCGCCAAAAAAACGGTTTCTATTGTTATGAAAGTCATTTTACCTCTCCGAGAAAAGCGTTTAACATAACCGATTCCTGCTGCAAATATATGGTGTCAAAAAATTCTCATTTACAATCATTGACTTCCTCTTTGCCTTAAAGAACCAAAAGTCACACCAAATCCCATCTGGAAACATCTGGATTCTCATTGAGCAGGTTCCTCTTGGTTCCCACTCATATGCTTCACTTACACAAAGACCGACATTTAAGAATATTCGCCATGTCCTCTAAAAATACTTCATGTATGAAGTTTACATGCCTTATATTACCGCCCAAACAACGATGTTTTACGGCACAACAAGATAAATGCTTACGGTAGTACAAAAATGAATGTATATTAATATTACTGGAGTGCAACTCGATTCGCAATCACCAAACGCAAGCCTAACGGATTGCTATAACGAAGTAAGAAACGCTTTTGTTTAGAATGTGCTGTTGTACCAAAAAAACGATGTAAATCAGAACGATCTTTTACAACCAGAATGCGATTATCTTCATTGATCATAAGCATGGGGAGGCCATAAGTATCCGCCCATAATCGCCAATCCAGAAGAACATTATTCAAATCTCTGGAAACCAAAAGCGGTATACAAGCTTCCTCATCAGCATGAAGTAATTCTAATGCAACAGCTCTTTCTCCTGAACGCGTTTTTACGGTACGTGCTGCAATTCCTTGGAAATGATAAGGGGGTATTAAATGCGATAAGCTTGAAGGCATATCCGTTTTAAAAGAAACACCACGCTCATTTAACGAACAAATAACCTGATTACCCGTTTTGGATGAAAAATATGTCGTCGTTTGTGGCAAATGGCACGGATCTAACCGAAATTCAAGCACCGCTTTTGCCTGATTAAAGCATTGATTAGCCATATACATTATCCCAATTTATCTTAAATAACATACACCCTTTAGCAGCTTTTTCTCATTGGATTATTAAAAGTTTGAATAAAAAACAACTGGTTTCTTTTTTGGTTATTAAAATCTAAACAAAAATACATGATCACTATTCTTGAATTATAATACTTTTCCGGGATTCATTATCCCTAAAGGATCGAGCGTTTTTTTAATCCCTTGCATAATATCCAATGCAACAGGCGATTTAAAAGAACGAAGTTCTTCGCGCTTAAGCTGACCAATTCCATGCTCAGCAGAAAATGCACCTCTATAGTCCATTACTAAACTATGAATGCGATGATTCATTTTTGACCATAACTGCAAGAACACCGTTGTATCAGCTCCTACAGGTTGTGTAATATTATAATGTAAATTTCCATCGCCCATGTGTCCAAAACAAATCACCCGTGCTCCTGGAGAAATATCTTCAACAATAAGCGCTGCCTCAGCAATAAAATCAGGAATAGAAGCAAGTGGAACCGCAATATCATGCTTAATGGACCCTCCTGCTAACTTTTGTGCATAGGATATACTTTCCCGCAACTGCCAAAAAAAATCTTGCTGTTTTAAAGATTGTGCAACAATTGCATCTTCTATCACCGCACTCTTTAAAGCTTCTTCTAAAATAATACTCAGTACTGATAACGCCTCATCATCGCCTTGCAATGATGAAATGTTCATTAATACATACCATTCATGCTCCCGCTGAAGAGGAGGCTTCTCACACATCTTATAATCTAAAGCCATTTGCAAACTGAGATTTCCCATGAGCTCAAAACCTGTCAACATCCCTCCTCCATATTCTTGAGCCAGAGATAAAAACTCTAAAGCCTTCGCCGGACTATATAATCCCACCAAAGCAACAGCTTTTCCTTTTATTTTTGGAAACATCTTCAAAACGGCTGCGGTTATAACACCCAATGTGCCTTCTGCACCAATAAAAAGATTTTTCAAATCGTAACCACTATTGTCTTTTTTAACAAAACGCAAATCATCTAAAATACGGCCATCTGGTAAAACAACTTCCAAACCAAGACAAAGATCACGCATATTGCCATAGGCTAAAACAGCTGTCCCTCCAGCATTCGACGAAAGATTTCCTCCTACTTGACAAGAACCTTCAGATGCCAAAGAAAGAGGGAAAAAACGACCTGATTCATCCACTTTTTTCTGTAAATCCTGTAAAATAACACCAGCCTCTACAACAACAAAATTTCCCTCAATATTTATAGTTCTAATCTTATTTAATCGTTCCATGGATAAAAGAACGCTCCCTCCTCTTTCATCTGGTTGTTGTCCCCCCACAAGCCCTGTATTTCCACCCTGTGGCACAATCGGTGTGCGTGTTTTGCTCGCTAGCTGCATAATCAATGAGACCTGTGCGCAAGAAGATGGACGTAAAAGTAAAGGTGTTTTTCCATGAAAAAGCCCACGCTCTTCAAGCAAATATGGTGCAATCAACGCTTGATCTGTTATAGCATGCTTAGCACCAACAATTTCTCTAAAACCCTCAATTAATTTCTGCTCCATGTTTGTTTCTCCTTTGGAGCCGCAGCCCGTATAAGACGATCATTGATCGCCTCCCCTAATCCGTATGATGGAATAGGTTCTACTGCGATACATCTCACTTTAAATGAATCTAATTCCTTCATATATTGAAATAAATGAAAGGCTGCCTCTTCCAACTTTCCATCTTCGCTAAGATTTAAAATAGAAACGGCATTTTCAGCCCCCATAACGCGCTTTGAACCAAATGCTAAAAGCGCTTCACCATTTTCCACCTTTTCTACATTCAAACGAATCGTGGCATTGGGAGCATAATGCGACTTTAACATCCCTGGAGCTTCAATTGCCGCCCTTTGATCTATCCGTTTTAAAGACTTCCCCACAATTTCTTCAATTTTATCAGCCGCAAGCCCCCCTGGACGCAAAAGATAAATATTTTCATCACAAATCTTAATAATCGTTGATTCAAGCCCTATTTTAGCAGGTCCTCCGTCCAATATCAAAGGAACAGATTCCCCCAAAGATGCAAAAACAGCCTCAGCTGAAGTAGGGCTAAGACGCCCCGACTGATTCGCACTAGGAGCAGCAAGTGGTCGGCCAAAATGTTGTACTACTTCCGCAAAACGACTGTCTGGAAAACGAACAGCCAAGGTATTCAAACCAGAGGTTGTTAAAGGATGGATATTATGCTGTTCCTTTAAAGGCAAAACCAATGTCAAAGGCCCTGGCCAAAATTCCTCCATTAATTGGCGTGAAAGAAAGTCAATTTTAACATAACGTTCCGCCATTTCGATGCCGCTGACATGCGCAATAAGAGGATTAATTTGCGGACGACTCTTTGTAGAAAAAATAGAATAAATTGCCCTCCCATTGGTTGCATCGCCCGCTAATCCATAAACAGTTTCCGTTGGTAATGCTACTAACTTCCCTTGTTCAAGAAGCGCTATTGCCTCTCTTATCGAAGCACTATTAAGTGGTAGAATCGTCATGACACACCATTTCTATAACACTCTTTTAGTGGTGCAAAACTATAACGATGTAATCCTATAATTGGTCCATATTTATCAAGAGCTGTACGATGCGCTAGTGTTGCATAACCTACATGCTTCTCTAAACCATACCCTTTATAAACTTGTCCTGCACACTCCATCATCCGATCACGCGTTACTTTCGCAATAATAGATGCGGCTGCAATTGAAACCGAACGCTGATCGCCCTTAATCAATGCCATTGCAGGACAGGACAACTCAGAAGGAATATCACGTCCATCAACAAGGACATAGTGGGCTGGAATGGCTAACCCCATAATACAGCGACGCATTGCCTCTAAAGTTGCTTTTCTAATATTAGATTGATCAATTGTACGAGCACAAAGACTAGCGATTGAAACCGCTAATGCACTTTGCAAAATTTCATGATAAAGTCTATTTCGTTGGAGAAAAGAAAGTTTTTTTGAATCATTTAACCCATTAGGAATATGGTCTTTATCCAAGATAACTGCTGCCGTTACCACAGGTCCAGCGAGAGGCCCCCGTCCTACTTCATCAACACCTGCTATATGAAAAAAACCCTGTTTTTGCAAATCCAATTCGCACGAAAAATTTGGTTGAAGCGGAACATTAAACATCTTTGATAAATCACAAATACAACAAACATACATCTATTTCTGTAGCCTAATCATTTTTTGCAAGCATTACAGTTTTAAATGGCTCTCCAAACATTCTGCAAATTCTTGCACAAAAGATAAAAAACACATTTCTTTGGTTACCCTTTTTCATTGTGTATAATAAAATCATGACGAAATAAACGCTTTTATATTTATTTATCAGATATTTCCTAAAGTCATGATCGGTTTTACAAACCAATTTGGGTGCATTGATTTGATAAAAAGAGCTGCTTGTTGCGCTGTTTGTTTATTTTTAAAAATGCCAAAGCAAGTTGCTCCCGTTCCAGACATGCGGGAAAAAAGAGCGCCACATTCATCTAATACAGATAACACTTCAGCTAACTGAGGTGCTATTTTTAATGCAGAAGAAAAAAGATCATTACGCGTTTCTTGTAAAGCTTCAACCAATGAATCAACACTCTTTAAAGCGTCTGTATTAATTTTTAAAGAAGGATTATGACGCTTCTCTAACGCTTTAAAAACAGTTTGTGTTGAAATCTCTTGTCCATGATTAACCAATACTATTGCAAGAGAACAGGCTCCCTTTAGTTGTATCATCTCTTGACCAATTCCTTTGACCAAAAGCGGCTGCTGATATTCTAATGCATAAAGACACATGGGAACATCAGCACCAAGAACTAAGCTCATTTTTGCTAATTCTTGGTAAGAGCAATCAAGATTCCACTGTTGACGCAACATGCTTATAACCCCAGCTGCATCACCTGAACCACCACCAATGCCTGAAGCAACAGGTAATGTTTTTACAAGCCGAAAAAAAGCAGGTTGAGCACATTCAGAAAAAGTATTATGCATAAAATCCCGTGCGCGAATAACCAAATTATCTAAATGAGACACAAGGCCTTTTGCAAACGGTCCCGTCAAAACAAACTGATTATTTTCGCAAGGTGCATAGTGTAAACAATCACCGCTAAGACTAAAATAAACCAAGCTTTCTATTAAATGATACCCATCAGCACGTTGCCCCACAACATGTAGAGCTAAATTCAATTTAATAGGTGTAAATAAATAGGAATGTCTTTTGGACGAAGCTTGTACATTTGATATCATATGACGTAATATCCACCTACACAGGGTTCTTTTACAAACTCCTCCCTTTTATCCATATTTTTTATTAGCACAAGCACTATAAACAGTTTGGAATATTCTTAATCGTTTTCTAAACAAACAATAAATATGAAGAGCACTCATACAAAATAAACGACATGTTCTCATTCGTATCATTTCAAGCCTTTTTTCTTCTAAAATCTGTTTTTAGATAAAAATCCCTCTGGCTTGAATGATCCTTTCCATTACAAACCATAACGCTGCCAAAGTGCTCGCTCTTCTGCTGCCATCAATGCACTGTCAACGACTGTATAAACCGTATGTGCCGTCACTCCTGAAGGCGTTTTAGGTCCTAAGAAACTTTTTGGAGGCATAATAAGTCGAAGTTTTGCATCATTACCAAAGCGCTCCTTAATAACAGAACGTACATCATTTAATCCATCAACCAGACCAAGCTCAACGCTTTGTTTTCCACTCCAAAACATTCCTGTAAAGAGATTCGAATCATCTGATAATTTTTCAGCACGCCGTTCTTTAACCAAATCGATAAAAGTTTGATGCACTTCAAGTTGGAGAGATTTCAAATGCTCGATATCCGCCTTTTTTTCTGGCTGAAATGGATCTAATGTAACTTTGTTCTTTCCTGCCGTGTATACACGCCGTTCGATACCAATTTTCTTCAAAAGCTCCGGAAAACCAAAAGAAGCTGAAACCACTCCAATGGAACCAACAATTGAAGAAGGATCTGCAAAAATTTCATCCCCCGCACAAGCAATCATAT
Source organism: Bartonella sp. SD1336NMGDW (assembly GCF_042193565.1). Lineage (NCBI taxonomy): Bacteria > Pseudomonadati > Pseudomonadota > Alphaproteobacteria > Hyphomicrobiales > Bartonellaceae > Bartonella > Bartonella sp. SD1336NMGDW. The sequence continues at coordinate 88,381 of NZ_JBHILW010000004.1, read as the reverse complement.
AACCACCGGATGCTGCAATATCTTCAATAAACACAAGAACCTTTTTATTTTTTTCTTCTGCCAAGTCACGAATACGCTTGAAGATAAAACGCGATTGTACAGGTGAACCACCAGGAGAATTAATAATAAGTGCAACAGCCGGTGACTTTTTGTGTGCGAAAGCCTTCTCTAAAAGATTTGCACACCTACTGAGGGAAAGGGTCCGGGATATAGATGCTGATGAATCCATAATTGCTCCTTGAAGGCGCACCACAGGAATTTCAAGTTTATCGGAAGAAAAACGGCGTGGAATAAAACTTTTAATAAAATCCATCAAAACAAAATCTCCTTATAAATTAAGAACAATTAAATAGGCAAGGACAACAAAAAGGAACAACGTGATACCATCCAAAAGCGCCAATCAATCCCCACATTACAACCAGAAATATAACTTCACCCAAAAGCTAAACCTCCCTAATGACAAAGTGTAGACTTTAAATAATAAACTAAAAAACACAAGATACTATTAGAAAAGTTCCCACAAGCTTATATATCCATTATTAATTGCATCAACTCGGGGTGAAAAAGTATGGTCATTACCTTCATGTATAATCAATGCCGGTAAAATAGATAAAGCTGCTCGGCTTCCTCGTTTTGCGTAAAATAAAAGACGAATTGCTGCTGTTTTCGCACGTGCATGCACAGGAATTATACAAATACCACCAAAACGCCCTTCTAAAGCACGCAAAATATCTGTCAGCGATTGTGGACGTGCAATAAGCCCTAAGTATCCACCTGGCTTAACAATGGCTGCTGCACTCCGCAACCAGTTATCAAACATCGCTTCAGACATAACATGTGCTTCAGATTTTTGTTTATCAGGTGTCTTGCGATCAGTAGGATTATTAAAAGGTGGATTCATAATCGCAAAATCAAAGCTATTATCTATCAAACCTGCTTTTATACGGGCATTCCCTTTGAAGGTAACATCTGCTTCTAGCAAACAAACTCGGCTAGAAAATTGTTTATTTTGTTTTAGCATAAGCGTTTTTTGAGCGTAAGATACCATAAAAGCTGAACGTTCAACTAAGGTAACATGAACTTTCAGACAACGCGAAGCAACAGCCAACCCTGCAGCTCCAGCGCCTGCACCTAAATCAACAACCTTGCCCTTTAAATTACTTGGAACCAAACCAGCTAACAACATCGCATCCATTCCAGAACGATGACCATATTTATGGGGTTGAACCAAATAAAATTTCCCGCGGTGAAAACTGTCAATTGTTTCACCACTCTGATTCGTTGTTTTATCCATTTAAAAGCCTAATGCTCACCTTTATAAACTGCATTTTTGCCATTCAGCTGCTATTTTAAATTTTTTATTATTTCATAACAATAAGATTACACTCGCTAAAGAACATTTCTTGCCAACAACATTCCAAGCTAACACTTTTAAATGACATCAAAAGCTTGAGTCAAAACCAAACCCCCTTTATGCTAGTAAATAAAGTAAATTTTATATATGTCCATTGCAATACTCTAGGAGTAAACACATTGAGCGCAGCTATCAAACCAGAACAAATAAGAAATAATCAAATTTCTCTTCAATCTCTTGTCAACCTTACTCAAAAAGATATGGAGCGCGTAAATCAATTTATTCTCTCTATGGCAAAATCAGAGGTTGAGATGATCCCTGAAATTTCTAACCATCTTATTTTATCAGGTGGAAAGCGATTACGTCCAATGATTACGCTCGCTTCTGCTCATATGTTCGGTTATCAAAGTGACGGGCATATAAAACTCGCAACAGCTGTTGAATTTATGCATACAGCCACATTACTACACGATGATGTGATTGATGAAAGTAATTTGCGACGTGGAAAATCCACGGCACGGATGATTTGGGGAAATCAAGCAAGTGTACTTGTTGGTGATTTCCTGTTGGGTCAGGCTTTTAAAATGATGGTCGATGTCGGTTCCATAGAAGCGCTCTCTGTCCTAGCGAATGCTGCTGCAATTATTGCTGAAGGAGAAGTTATGCAACTTTCTGCTGCAAAAAATATCAAAACCAGCCCTTCAGACTATCTCAAAATCATCAATGCCAAAACAGCCGCCCTTTTTTCAGCAGCCGCTGAAGTAGGACCGATTGTTGCTGGCTATGGACATAAAGAGCGTTCTTCATTACGTGAATATGGAACATCTTTAGGTTTAGCTTTCCAATTGATTGATGATGCACTTGACTATAGCGGTAGTGCTCAAAACTTAGGAAAAAATATAGGGGATGATTTTAGAGAAGGAAAAATAACAATGCCTGTTATTATCGCATATGAACGTGGAAATATAGTAGAAAAAAATTTCTGGAAACAAGCACTTGAAGATGGCAATAACAATAATGAAGCCTTCGCACACGCGCAACACTTAATAGAAAAGTATGATAGTATCACAGATACAATAGAACAAGCACGCATCTACGGAAAACATGCAATTGATGCTCTTGTTCCCATGAACGAAAATCTTGCTTACAATGCTCTCGTTGAAACTGTTGAATTTTGTATTGCGCGCGTAAACTGAATTCTTTGCAAGAATCACAGTATTTCTCAATAAAGTAATGAGATATGACCTATAAACAACACCATCGATTAATTATCTTGAAAAGGATTAGCTCCATGTGCTCTGCAACGGTATCCCGACTTTTTACCCTCTTTATCGTGGGTATCATGCTGATGCCATTCCCCACCTACAGTAAAATAAGCACCGCAATTCATACAAGCTCATTTACAGGTGCTTATTTAGCTGGAAGGGTTGCAAATCATGAAAATAAAACAGAACTTGCTATCAATTACTTTAAACAAGCACTCGTTTATCAACCTGATAACATTGAAACACAAAAAGAGCTCCTTGAAGCTATGCTCTCGGTCGGAAACTTTAAAGAAGCTGTCCAACAAGCCCAAAAACTCAAAGAGCAAGATGTTATAACTCCCTTTGTTTCCTTAACTTTGTCAGTAGAAAGTCTCATCAAAAAAGACTATAAGAATGCCAATTTTCTTCTGCAATCAAAAGAACCTCCGAAATCCAATAATCCAATACCTGAACTCATCGGTGCTTGGATTAAATTTGGATCTGGACAAAAATCTCAGGCAATCGCTGATCTTAAGAAACTCAAAGGTCCCGTCTGGTATGACCTTTTTATATCTTATCATCTAGCACTTATGAGCGATCTCGCAGAACAGCCAAAGGATGCAAAAAAATATTTCATTAAAGCACTTAGTAACAAACAGGGGACTCTTATCGCTCCCAATACCTATGAACGTATTATCATAGCCTATGCCTCATTCCAATTGCGCCATAATATGCGTAACCAAGCTCTTCAAACAATCCAACATGGCGAACAAATGTTGTCAGGTCGAGAAGTCCTTAAAAACTTTCGAGAAAAAATTGAAAAAAATTCTTTCTTAGAGAGAGTTATTAAAACACCTCAACAAGGAGCAGCCGAGGTATTATATAATTTTGGAACTGCCCTCAACCACAAAAACTCAGGACGAATCGCGCGTATTTTTAAGCAATTATCTTTCGCCTTATACCCTCAAAATGACGCAACACTGTTTCAGCTCGCACACATCTCTGCTAAATTGAGTGATCCTCATCAAGCAATTAAACTTTATCGCGCATTATCCCCTAAATCTGCTTATTATAAAGATGGACAACTTCATCTTGCATTCCTTCTTGCCAATAACAACAATTACAAAGAAGCAATAAAATTACTCACATTGTTAAATGAAAAATTTCCCAATGATCGTAATATTTTGATAACGCTCGTTGCTTTTTATATGCAGGACAATAAATTTCTTGAGGCCATTAAAACTCTAGACACCGCTATTGCCCAGATAAAAAACTTTCAGCAGGACGATTGGAAACTCTTTTATCAGCGTGGTATTGCTTTTGAACGTTTAAAGCAATGGCCAAAAGCAGAAATTGACTTGAGAAAATCACTTGATTTTTTTCCAAACCAACCGCAGGTTCTTAATTATTTAGCCTATTCCCTTGTAGAACGTGGTGAAAAGCTTGAAGAATCGCTCCGTATGCTGCAAAAAGCTTCTGCTTTGCAAGCTCACAACAGTCATATTCTCGATTCTTTAGGATGGGCTTATTATAAACTAAAAGAATATAATAAAGCAGTGCAAATATTAGAAAATGCTGTCAGATTACAACCAGAGGACCCAACACTGAATGATCATTTAGGGGATGCCTATTGGAAAGTTGGGCGTAAACGTGAAGCAATCTTTCAATGGAACCACGCAATTGATGGAAAACCAGAAAATTCTGAACAAATTCAAGAAAAGTTGAAATTTGGTTTGCAATAAACGACGCTTAACCATAAACCACATGAAATAATAAACAGAGAAACTAAAATTATTTTGGTTTTTTGTTTAGTCCAATATAAAGAGTATAAAGCGTGAAACTGCCTGAACATCTTAACCCCAAACGTTCTTTTCAGGGACTAATCTTAACTTTGCAAAATTATTGGGCACACTATGGATGTGCAATTTTGCAACCTTACGATATGGAAGTCGGAGCTGGGACTTTTCATCCCGCAACAACATTACGCTCTCTAGGTCCACGTCCTTGGCAAGTTGCTTATGTCCAACCCTCTCGACGTCCAACAGATGGCCGATATGGTAAGAATCCAAATCGTTTACAACACTATTATCAATTCCAAGTGCTTCTCAAACCCTCTCCGCTCAATCTACAAGAACTTTATATAAAGTCGCTACAAGCTATCGGGCTTGATACAAAACTGCATGATATTCGCTTTGTTGAAGATGATTGGGAAAGTCCCACCCTTGGTGCTTGGGGACTTGGATGGGAATGCTGGTGCGATGGAATGGAAGTCTCTCAATTTACTTATTTTCAACAAGTTTGTGGCATTGAATGCGCTCCAGTTTCAGGGGAACTCACATACGGTCTTGAGCGTCTAGCGATGTATATCCAAGGGGTTGATAACGTCTATGACCTTAACTTTAATGGTTTGGAGGGAGAAAACAAAATAAGTTATAGAGATATTTTTTTACAGGCAGAACAGGAATACTCATATTACAACTTCGAATTTGCTGATACAAAACTGCTACATCAGCACTTTATCGATGCAGAACGCGAATGCAGCGCACTTCTTGATGCTGGAAAACCAAATAAAGAAAATATATTACATCGCTGTGTTTTTCCTGCCTATGATCAATGTATTAAAGCGAGCCATATCTTTAATCTTTTGCAAGCACGTGGCGTTATTTCTGTAACCGAACGACAAAACTACATTCTTCGCGTTCGTGATCTCGCGCGCCGTTGTGGGGAAGCCTTCTTACTCACAGAAGCTGGACAAATATATACTGGAGAAGCCTAATGTCTGATCTTCTTCTTGAACTTTTCAGTGAAGAAATACCCGCACGTATGCAACGAAAAGCTGCTGCTGATCTCAAAAAATCTGTTACAGATCAACTTGTGAATGCTGGATTGATCTATGAAGCTGCTCGTGAATATTGGACACCTCGTCGGCTAACATTGGACATACGCGGACTTTCAATACGCTCAAAAGATATCCATGAAGAACGAAGAGGTCCTAGTATAAAATCACCACAGCATGTAATTGATGGTTTTCTACGTGCAACAGGATTAAACGATATTTCTGAAGCACATATTGGACATGATGATAAAAAAGGTCATTTTTATATTGCTAAAATTGTTAAAAAAGGTCGAGCTGCAGAAGAAATTATTGCCGATATTTTACCGAATATTATCCGCAACTTTCCGTGGCCGAAATCTATGCGTTGGGGAAAAGATTCAGCACAAAATGGTGCTCTGAAGTGGATTCGACCTTTACAAAACATTCTTTGCGTCTTCGGACCAGAAATTGGTGAAACACATGTTATTCCGTTTACAATTGGTTCTCTTAAAAGCAATAATTTAACTTATGGTCATCGTTTCTTAAGTGATGGAAAGCCATTTCAAGTGCGCCGCTTTGATGATTATGTTACTCAACTTGAAACCCATAAAGTCATTCTGGATGCCGAGAGACGAAAGAATATTATTTTAGCTGATGCCCAAAATCTCTGCTTTGCCAACGGTTTAGAACTAGTTCAAGACAATCCCCTCCTAGAAGAAGTTGCTGGTCTTGTTGAATGGCCTGTTATCCTGATGGGTGATTTTGACCAATCATTCCTTGATATTCCTCCAGAAATTATTCGCTTGACCATTCGAGCTAATCAAAAATGTTTTGTTACCCGTAAACAAGGAGAAAAAGTAAAACTTTCTCATCATTTTATTCTCGTTTCTAATATTCTTTCAAATGATGAAGGCAAAGAAATTTCAAAAGGAAATAGTAAGGTTGTCCGTGCCCGTCTTTCTGATGCACTTTATTTTTGGCAAACCGATCAGCGTGATTTGCCTGATATTCAACAATTAGAATCTTCTATAAAAAAATTTGATCTTGATATAAAAAAACCTCTCGATCAAAGAATGGCGCGACTTGATCATTTGAATGTAACTTTTCATGCTAAATTAGGTACGCAAGGTGCAAGAGTAGAACGCATTGCTACACTCGCACAAGAAATTGCACCTTTAATACAGACAGATCCTCTTTTAGCAAAACGTGCAGCAATCCTTGCAAAAGCTGATTTGCAAACAGAAATTGTCGGAGAGTTTCCTGAACTACAAGGGGTTATGGGGCAAAAATATGCCCTTCTTCAAGGGGAAGATCCTCGCGTAGCTGTAGCAATCGAGGACCATTATAAACCTCAAGGACCAACAGATCGTCTTCCACAAGAACCGCTTGCTATAACCGTTATGCTCGCCGACAAAATTGACATGCTCGTTGGCTTTTGGCTCATTAATGAAAAACCAACGGGCTCAAAAGATCCCTATGCGTTAAGACGAGCAGCATTGGGAGTTATTAGGCTTGTACTTTCGCGAGATTGGAAAATCAATCTTATGCCACTGTTTCAGTTCGCAATGAATCTTTTCTTACAACAAAAAAATAAATATGAGATTTCTCAAAGAGAAAATTCACAATTACAGAATCTACTTCCAGAAAAAACAAAATATATTTTATCAGACCTGTTATTCTTTTTTCATGACCGTTTAAAAATCTATCTAAAAGAGGAAGGTGCTCGTTATGACGCTCTTGAAGCGATTTTAAATAAAGATTCTGATGATTTTTTATTGGTTGCACGTCGTGTCGAATCGCTTATCGCTTTTATCAATACCCATGATGGAATGAACTTTGTAGCCTCTGTAAAACGTACTGCCAATATTCTTGAAAATGAATTTCAAAAAAGCACGGCAATAGCGAATGAAATTAATCCTGAGCTCTTTGTCGAGAAAGAAGAAAAGCAGCTCTATCATGCAATCTGTGAAGTAGAAAAACAAGCTCTTGCTCCCATCAATGCGACAAATTTATCATTTGCACTCAGTGTGCTAGCGCCACTTGGGAAATTGATTGATATATTTTTTGAAAAGGTATTGGTGAATGATAAAAAACCTGATGTTCGTGCTAACCGTCTTGCTCTTCTCAAACGTACTCACATTGTTACACAATCGGTTGCGGATTTTTCAAAACTTGTCATTTAGAATCAAAATGTCCTATTAACTGGTAAAAATAATGAAGATAAATTTTTCTTTTTTATGACTTTTATTAATTAATCTTGAGAAAATTATGCAACCAAAGAGGCCATTTTTATCTCTCAAATATCATTAATTAAGATATGTTTTCATTTTGATAAATGATTCTTTCTCAAGAGACTCTTTAATAAGTTCATCTGCCTTGTTAGAATCTAATTCCTTTGCAATAAGGATACGTGCTGTAGAAATTGCCAAATCAATAGCCGATGAAGAAACCATGCGTATCGCATCCGCTTCTGCTTGAGCGATTTTTTGCTCTGCCAATTTATTGCGGTTTTTTACATATTCTTCTGCTTTTGTACGAGCCTCAGCAATAACAGATTCAACTTCATGTTTTGCTGCTGCAATAATTTCTTGCGCGTCTTTTTCTGCTTCTGCATGTTTGCGTTGATATTCAGCCAATATTTCCTGTGCTTCTTCACGAAGACGCAGAGCCTCATCCAGCTCATCTTTGATACGCTTCGCGCGTGCATCAAGATGGTGTATAAGCTTCTGTGGAATTTGGAAATAGACTAAAAGAGCTAAAAAAAGAACTAACCCAACAAATGCCCAAAAAGTATCAGTCATTTTTCTCTTCCTCAATAATCCGCAGCTTTAACAACTGAACGAACAGCCTCTTTGCTAATATCAACGTCAATCAATTTTTTCACAATTTCAAGAGCTACTTCTTCAGCAATAGAACCAACATTTTGCATCGCTTTATCCCGAATTTTTGCTATCTGTTTTTCAGCATCTGCGAGTTTTTTTTCTAAACTCTCTTCAATTTCTTTTCGTTCAAGCTCTGCTTTTTCTTTTAATTCTTCACTAGCCACCTGCGCTATAGCATGCGCTTTCAAACGCGCTTCTGCTAATTTCCGCTCATAAGTTTCAACAACAATGTCTGCTTCCTGCTTCATGCGCATTGCCTGATCTAAATCAGATGCGATTCGATCTCGCCGTGTTTCAATAACACCACCAATACGTGGTACAATTACACGAGAGATAAAAAGATAAAAAAGTCCGAAAGAAATTGCCAACCAGAAAAAATGCGAACCAAAATGTACAAAATCAAAAGGTGGAAACACACGATTTGCATGCTCTGCCACCTTTTTAACATGTTCTATCGACGTTTCAGTGTTCTGTGCATAAGCGCTTGAAACAAACATCTTCTTTCACCCTTTAAATAGCTTATTAAAGCCCTCTATAACCGATGATAACTGACTGGCATCTCTCTCTGGTTAAGAGCTAAAAGGGTAAACCTTTCCTCGTGCAAGAACAGATATACCCTTTTGATGATGATTAAACCCCAAAAAGAAGTAGTAAAGCAATGAGCAGTGAAAAAATTCCCAAAGCTTCTGTTACAGCAAAACCAAAGACGAGACGTCCAAACTGACTATCTGCCGCTGATGGATTTCGTAATGCACCAGAAAGATAGCTACCAAAAATATTACCAAGTCCTAAAGCTGTTCCAGCCATACCAAAGCAAGCAAGACCAGCGCCAATATATTTTGCTGCAAGCACCATTTCCATGTTATTCTCCTTTAAAGCGAAATTGCATTATTCGACGGAAAACCGCCAATTCTATTAATGTCCTGGATGAATTGCATCATTAAGATACATACAAGTTAAAACCGTAAAGACGTAAGCCTGAAGAAATGCGACCAAAAACTCAAGAGCAGTAATTGCTACAGTCATAATAAGCGGTAAAATCGAACCACCCACACCTACGAGTCCTACCCCAATCATTGAAACAACAAACCCAGAAAACACTTTAAGCGTAATATGACCAGCAAGCATATTCGCAAAAAGACGAAGAGAAAGACTAATTGGACGGGAGAGAAAAGAAATAACCTCAATCATTGTCACCAAAGGCAAAACCACAACAGGAACTCCACTGGGAACGAACAGTTTCAAAAAACTGACCCCATGCTTATAAAAGCCATAACCAATCACCGTCAAAATTACCACCATTGCTAACGAAAACGTGATCATGATTTGAGACGTAACCGTATAAAAATAAGGAAAGAGACCAATAAAGTTAGCAACCAAAATAAAAGTAAACAGAGAAAAAACTAAAGGAAAAAACTGCATTCCCTGCACACCAGATGATTCCCGCAGAGTCGATGCTACAAATTCATATGCCATTTCCGAAAGAGACTGCATCCGCGTTGGAACCAATCCACGACTCGATGATGAAATAAAGAGAAAAATAGAAGTTATAACAACCGTGAGGACTGTAAACAATGATACATTTGTAAACGATAAATCCATATTTCCTATGGAAATCTTAATCAGCCTTGAAATCTCAAACTGATGAATAGGATCTGGAGCGTGCGCTGTCACTTCAACCTCATTTATCGGACCTCTCATTGGCCCCTTTATCTTGTTTATCTTGGCGCGATACGCCTTTTTTTCCCAATTGACTGGAGGAAACATACCCCACAGACCGAAGAATACTCACTATACCAGCAGCAAATCCAAAGAAGAGGAAAAATACCAATCCCCAAGGATACGAACCTGCTAACTTGTCAAACCCCAACCCCAAAACAACACCAACTATAACACTCGCCAGAAACTCACTGGAAAGCTTAATTGCATCTGCCATCCCTCCTTGTGATTTTTCCCGCTTATTCTTATGCTCCCGCTTCTTTAATGCCTGCTTGCGCACTAAAGCTACGCTTAAGTTCCTACTACGACATTCCAAATCCTCTGAATGAAGACATTCTCCTTGCTTTTCCTCTTCAGCCTCCTTACGGCTTATAACGGGTCTCTCGCCCACCGCCATCATTGGCTCCTTAATTAAAAGCAAAGTAAGAATGCATTTCATAAAACCGTGTGCATCATATTGTTCCCGAATTTATTCGTCAAGATACTAAAAAAAATCTATCACAAATTATCGTATAAATTTTATTGTATAAATAACGTATTTTTCAATTTACATGCTTTCTTAAAAAGATATTCTGAGCACCTAAACCGACTTCACGACAGCTCCCATGAATAATATAAAACTCATAGAATAGCCTTTTTTACACTTAACAAAAGGCGTAAACTGACACCATCTTATTTTCTGGCTCCAAATTTTATATCAATCCTAGTTTTGAAAGAGAACATAAAAAACTAAAAAACATTATGAGAGCGTTGTTTTGCTCCTTTTATTCAAATAAACTTGCACTTTTTATTTTATGAAAATGATAATAATCAATGGTTTTTATATGATCCTATTCGCAAAGTATTTTACATATGCCATCACAGAACCCATCACTCAATGAGCTTGAGGGTATTAAGAGAGGTTTCTTTAAATACGAGATATTAATAAATCTAAAATTTTAAATAGATCAAGCCAATAGAACACAATAAAATTTAAATAAGATCACCATACCACTTTATACAATTTTAATCCACTTTTTTGAATTTTGCCCTTTATGATTGAATATCGGTAGATTCAGCAAATATTTTTTCTTTTTATTTAAACAAACTATTGTGAGCAAAAGCGCTTATTCATAGCCTTTATTTTTATGAAGCGATAATTTAATGCTTCTTTTCAAACGAGCATCATAACTATATTCCCCTACCCTCATATTGCATCTATTCTTGCATTTAAATAACCCATTAAGAGGATGATGTACTCTTTCTTAAATACTCCCTATCACACTCTTCTCATAACATACAAATAAATGATCTTTATCAAGATGAGAGAACTCTATTCAATAGCGCTCATGGTAAATGATTATCAATAAAATTAAAACTTTAGCAAATAAAAATTTTTTCTTTTATGAAAAGAAAGATCATTGAAAAAACTTATTTTTAAGATTCTTAAGTATAGATTTCATTCACTTAAAAAATTAAAGAGTTATCATTTCTTTTTGGAACGTGTCGCAAAAGGATTATCAGAGGCTCGTAATGATATGCGAACGGGTATACCAGACATATCAAATGTTTCACGTAACCCATTGACAAGATAGCGCAAATAGGACTGGGGCATACTTTGGGGGCGCGAGCAAGAAATCATAAATCCAGGAGGACGTGTCTTAACCTGTGTGATGTATTTAACCTTAAGTCGACGTCCAGAAACCGCAGGAGGTGGATGATGAGCCACAACAGTTCCAAGCCATTGGTTCAATTTAGCCGTCGAAATGCGACGATTCCATACACGGTGCATCATCATGACATTTTCCATCAGTTTATCGATCCCTTGACCATATTGTCCTGATAAAGGAACAGCTCTCAAACCACGAACTTGAGGAAGAAATCGCGCACATTTTTCATGCAAATCAATCAATGTGGTCTGACTATTTTCAATAAGGTCCCACTTATTGAAAGCAATAACTGGAACACGCCCTTCACGAATCACAAGATCAGCAATTTGTAAATCCTGCTTTTCAAAAGGTATCGTTGCATCAAAAACAATGACCACCACTTCTGCAAAACGAATAGCACGCAAAGTATCTGCAACAGATAATTTTTCTAATTTTTCCTGAATTTTCGATTTTCGACGTAAACCTGCAGTATCAAAAAGTTTAATATGACGACCACGCCATTCCCAATCTACAGAAATAGAATCACGCGTAAGTCCTGCTTCTGGTCCTGTTAACAAGCGCTCTTGTTTCAACATACTATTGATAAGAGTCGATTTTCCTGTATTTGGACGCCCCGCAATTGCAATCCTAATGGGCTTACTTTCATCGTAAATAAGCTCCTCTTCTTCCAAATCGTTTACATCATCACCAACAGATGCAGGCTGTATCGTAATATCTTCTTCTTTGTTGTTGCCAAAAGCATGCTCTGACCCCACAGCATCTATAATTGCATCACGCAGATCACTAAGTCCCAAACCATGTTCAGCCGATATTGGGCACGGCTCCCCCAAACCTAATGACCACGCCTCATACTCTCCTCCTGTTGCCGCTCTTGACTCAGACTTATTAGCAACAAGCACAATTGGCTTTCCTGATTTGCGAACCAATGAAGCAAAATTTAAATCACTTGGTGTTATCCCGCTCTTTGCATCAAATACAAATAAAATAAGATCCGCTTCATCAATCGCAGCTTTTGTATGAGAACGCATTCGCCCCTCAAGTGTATGATCACCTGCTTCTTCCAGCCCAGCTGTATCAATCACATCAAAACGTAGATCTTGAAGTTTTGCCGCATGAATACGTCGATCACGTGTTACACCAGGCTTATCATCAACCAAAGCCAATTTTTGCCCAACCAAACGATTAAATAGTGTTGACTTCCCAACATTAGGACGACCAACGATAGCAATGGTAAGGCTCATCGATTTATTCCTTATTTGCCTTGCCCTCAGCTTGTATCAGCTCAAGCATTATTCGAGCCCGATCTGTTATTTTTGAACCCGAAGCACCTTTTTCAGAAATTTTCTTAAAATAATAAACCGCCTCATCCATTTTATCCGCCTTATAAGCAGCTAAACCTAAAGCCTCTCTTGCAGACATATGCATAGGATCGGTATCACTTGTCATATCTTTGATACGCTTTTCAACATCAGCTAACGTCCCTGTATCAACTAGGATATAAGCCGCCCGAATTTTTGCAACTTTCTGCAAAATCTCTGGTGCTTTCTCATCCGCTGCAACAGAATCAAAGATCTCCACTGACTTAATAATGTCACCCTTCTCCATGAGTAAAGAAGCCTCACGTAAACGAGCAAGAAAAGGATACCCTCCAAAATGAGAGGTTTTAACAGTTTCTAATTGCTTTATCGCTTTATCAAAATGACGTGTATCCGCAAAATCAAGACTTTTTACAAATGCATCACCAATATAACCGGCTTTCTTTATTTGCTGATAATGGTAAATTTGATAAGCAACTATCATGAGTATAAAAAGAATAGCTGCTCCAATAATTGAAAAACCATACCGTCTCCAAAAAGCAAGCGCCTTTTCCTGACGAAATTCTGCATTCACTTCAGCAATAAAACTATCATACGACATATATCATACCTTGAAAAAAGTTACTTTATCTGTGCTTTTACGCATAAATGGACCAAGATGGTAGTCCTAATTAACTAAAAATATTTAAATTGCTCGTTTATTTATTTTAAATCAACATGTAGCCAAATAAATCGGATTTTTGCAACAGTCTTAATCGAAAATGATGTAAACGCCCTGTTTGTTCACATTACAGCTTTTACATATATTGTCTTGAGTCTTATAAAAAATTCACTGTTTTAATATTTATCATGATTGCCTATCATCTCAAGCGGATTTTCTCCACATTATATAGAGAGATAATCTTTTAAAGTCTTCAACGCAATCGTTGATAGTATTGGATTATAGAATTATAATAGAAAAGACAATTCTTTTAAAAACTTGAACAAAAAATAAATTTCCACGAATACCTACTAAAACCAAATAGATAAATCTTATCTGTATCAAAAATACCGAAGTGCCATAATAAAGTGTGGTATAATTTCAAATCTTCAGTTAAAGCTCTTTATACAAAATGTATCCCTTCAACTTATCTTCATACGATTAACAACCTTTTGTAATTGATCCTTAAAGTTTCTAAAAATATCCTATTGTAAGGGCCAAACCCACATAAGCATTGGAACAGCAATAATAACGATCAACACCGCCAATGGAGCACCCAAACGTGGATAATCACTAAAACGATATCCTCCTGGTGCCATCACGAGCATATTACTTTGATGTCCAATAGGTGTAAGAAACTCACAGCCTGCACCAATTGCAACAGCCATCAAAAAAGCTTCAGGCTTATAATGAAGGGAATGAGCAAAACTTGACGCAATTGGTGCTACCATCATCACTGTTGCTGCATTATTCAAAAATGGCGTGACCAACATAGCTGTCACCAACATAAGTGCTAAGGCACCAGATGGCGGAAAAAATATTGCCAATTGGCTCAGCCATTGACCAATGAGATCTGTACATCCTGTTTTCTCTAACGCTTCACTCACTGGAATAAGAGCCGCTAATAGTACCAATATTGGGCCATCTAATGCCTGATACAGATCACGCGCAGGCAAAACGCGAAAGATAACCATTGCAGCAGCAGCAGAAAAGAAAGAAAAAGCAACTGGAACAATATGAAAAGCTGTAAAAATAATGGCTATAAATAAAACAGCTAAAGAGATGAAACCATGTCGTAAATTTCCAAACACAATATTTCGTTTTGCTAGGGGCAAGCATTTCAATTCTCTTAATAAATTTGGAATAACTGCATCCTGTCCTTGCAAAACAATCACATCGCCAAGATGAAAAATAATATCATCGAGTCTTCCCCGCACCCTTTCATGTTGACGACTTAACGCAAGCAAATTTACATTATAGCGATCAAATAGAGAAAACTCTTTCGCACTAATACCAATAAGAGGTGAATTATGGGTAATGACTGCTTCAATAATATCAATGTCACTGTCCTTATCACCTGCAGCGATAGTTCGCCCTTTAGAAAACTCTAAACGAGCAGAGTTCATCACGCTATCTAACCCTGTATGCGACCCTTCCAGCAAAATAATATCATTTTCAGACAAAACAAAATCTGGTAATGGCGAAATAGATACTTTGTTTCGGATGATTTGAATCACCATAACGTCACCACTTGATGGCTTAACCAAATCAACAATATTTTTCCCTATAATCGGTGAATTTATTGGAATATGCACTTCTGCAACATAATTACGAATATCAATGGCATCATCAAATGATGCACCTGAACGCACACGCACAGGCAAAAGCCAATAAAAACAGACCAAATATACAACACCAGCCGTCGCAATAACCGCACCAACTGGTGTAAAATCAAACATAGTAAAAGGTGTTCCTGCTAAACGTTCTTGCATCGCTGAAATAACAACATTGGGAGATGTTCCTATCTGTGTCATAAGCCCCCCCAACAAAGAACCAAAGGCCATGGGCATCAAAAAGACAGAAGGAGAAACCTGAGAACGACGTGCAAACTGAAAAGCTATCGGAAGCATAATCGCCAAAGCACCAATGTTTTTAACAAACATTGATAATACGACAACAGAAAGAACTAAAAAAGCTAATTGAAGACGCACAGATTTCACGTCTGGCCATATCCGTTGAATAATAAATTCCATTATACCAGAGCGCGATACGGCCGTACTGACAACAAACACACTCCCCACGATAATAACAATATCATTACTAAAACCGCCAAAAGCTTCCTTCGGACTGACAAGACCAAGAGCACAAGCTATTAATAACGTACAAATAGCAACAAGATCATAACGAAATCGATCCCAAATAAAAACAACCATCATGAGACCAATGATCGAAAAAGCCATTATTTGATTTTCTGTCATAACACTCACCTCTCCCCATTAAATTATAATGTACAAAAACATATCTTTTATGTTTTAAATATTCCTATAAACAGCAGCAAGATAAAAGCAGACATCGGAATATTTTAGGATAATCTTAAAGTGATAAAAAATTATGATGCGCATAAACTTACCTCTCCTTATTATGCGTTCTTTTCTATAAAGTGCTAAACTCAAAGAAAATTGATAAAAGTTGATCAAGCTATATTGCAAAAAAGATGAGAATAACTCTAATATAGAGAGTAGATAATTGTTGAAACTGGTACACGCTATATTTAAACCTTTGTCGTTGCTTAAAAGAATTTATCTTCACTCTCAATTCAAAGAGTGATAAAAATGAAAGAAGAAAGAATGGTCAATCTTAATAGTGGGTATCAAAGTAACCTCAGATATTGGCTCACTTGTATTATTGGATTTGTTGCTATCTTGGCAATTATAATTGTTGGTGGATTTTATATCGCAAAACCCTATCTTGACAGTTTTGTAAAACAAGAAATAGCCCGTCGTGGTATAAAAGCCCTAACATCTGAAGTAAGCATTCTAGGTAGAGTCAATTTGAAGAATGTGACATTACCCGTCCCAGCTGGTACATCACTTAGAATTGGTGCCATTTCTGCCCGTCCTCCCCTTTCCTTTATTCCCGGAACTTTTACATTTTATAATGTTGATTTAAAGCATAATAATATTCATGTGCAAATTCCCCAAATTTCTCTTCGGAGTGTATCCTTAAAAGAAAAAGATAGAACGATAACATCACGGCTTTTACAATCAATGATGCGTATTGAGCTTTCCTCAATTATTGCTCCCAATATACAACTTTCTATAGAAAATAAAAATAACCGAATAGAAACGGTTGAAGTCAAGAATTTCCAGCTTTCTGATTTTAAAAATGGCCATATCCGTTCAGTTAGTATTAAAAATATGGATCTTAAAACAGTTGCAGTAAATGGTGCCAAACAGATGCAGCTTATGGCTAAAAGTGATACAATAAAAGCTCATGATATCGACATCAACTATGCCTATTCTATCATTTTTGGAAAAAACAACGCTCTTAACCAAGATAAAGCCGTTACTGGCCCCATTTCTCTGAATAATGTGAGTATCGATGTGTTTGAAGAAGCGGGAAAAAGTAGTTCTTTCTTCCTCGGACAGTTTAAAACATCTGGTTTAAAAATGAAGCCGCTTGAACAAACTCCTGAAAAATTAATCAAAGCTTATCTTAATGCAAGAAAAGAGAATAATAAAATCGCTGAAAAAATAGCACAAAAAGGTCTTCTTCTAAACATACTGCTCGCCATTACCTCAGCGGATGCCAAAGTTGATAATGTCACCGTTGATATACCGCAGTTGAAAGCAACACTCGAATCACTCCAATTTAAACCAACCTTGTGGAAACAACCTATCCCAAAAAAGCTTTTTCTTTCTCTCAATAACCTTTCCGTTCTACCTAAAAAAATGAATGAAAAAGACTTAGAGTTCTTCAAAAATCTGAACTTTGAGCGCTTTGACATTTCAGGAAAAATTGATATTTCTTACGATGAAAAAAAACGTATGCTCCTTCTTGATGCAATGTCTTTCAATATGAAAGACGTTGGATCTGGTAACATATCGGCTAAGGTTATTGATGTTGATGAAAAGCTTTTTTCTGGTCAGCAAAATGTAATGATTGCTGCTTCTCAAGACTTTGGCATCAATGAAATTGATGTGCAATATAGGGATGCAGGTTTCATTGATAAGCTTTTTTCTTATCTTGCGCAAAATCTTAATGACAGCCAACATGATCTTAAAAAGGAACTCTATGACGATTTCTATCTAATGATGACGCAGACCCCAAAAATGCTGCTAAAAAATCATGACGAAGCAGAAAAAATTTCAAAATCCTTAGGGGAATTTGCTAAAAATCCACAAACATTGATTGTTAAAATTAAAGCAAAAGATAATAAAGGGCTCACAATGGTTGATCTCGAATCAGCTCTACAAAATGATCTATCCAAGGCTTTAAACAAAGTACATCTCACTATTAAAAATGAAGCATCACCTTAAACATTTTGTGCTTTAAATATGATGATCTTGTCTATAAATTAAGAACTTTATTCCTCTTTTTGCTTTTATATGATACAGAAGGTATCATATAAAGTCATTTACACAGAGAATATAGAATCCTAAAATTGTCGATGCTTGGAGTTGTTCATGTCTGATTTATCTTCAAATCGCCTGCCTAATCGCGCTTCTCGTGTCACCAATCAAGCGCTTTCTGCGATCGAGCGTTTTCTCCATATTGAAGCTCTTAGTGGTATTGTTCTTTTATTAGCTGCTGCTGCTGCACTTATTTTTGCCAATTCTAAATATGCTGCTTTCTATGAATCTTTTTGGCATACACCTCTTGGCTTTAATTTGGGTCATTTCACTCTTTCATGGGATTTACATTTCTGGGTTAATGATGCTCTTATGACTATTTTCTTTCTCGTCGCAGGAATGGAAATTCGACGCGAAATTCATGAAGGTGCTCTTGCCGATTTTAAACAGGCAATCTTACCAATTGTTGCCGCAATAGGAGGCGTTTGTGTTCCCGCAATTATTTACTTTATCTTCAACTTTAACGAGGGGCATATACGCGGTTGGGCTGTGCCAACAGCAACAGATATTGCCTTTGCTCTAGGTATTCTTGCTCTTCTTGGAAAAAAAATTCCTTCTAATCTTCATATTATTCTTCTATCATTAGCGATTATTGATGATATTATCGCTGTTCTTATTATTGCTTTTTTCTACTCAACAAACATTGATCCTAGCGGTTTAATGATTGCAGGAGCAGGTATTACTTTAGTGCTATTTTTTCAGTGGATCGGGCTTGCATCAGCATGGCTTTACATTTTACCTGGTGCAATCATTTGGTGGGGTTTAATGGTAACAGGTGTTCACCCATCACTTGCTGGTGTAATCTTAGGGATGATGACTCCCGTTCTTCCTACCCGTACTCTTGTAGCGCCACTCACCATGCTCAGTAACGCTATGCAAATTCTTCAAGAAAAAAATACAAAAACAGATCTGCATCATATTTCAACCGCATTGAAAAAAATGCGCAAAGGACAACGGGCCATGATTGCTCCAGTAACACGCGTTCAAAAAGCGTTGCATCCATGGGTTGCATACGGTATCATGCCAATCTTTGCCTTCGCAAATGCAGGAGTAAGTTTTGCAAACTTTGATCTTTCTTCTGACAAATCATTCTTGATTGTTTTGGGTGTTGTCATTGGTCTTTTCGTTGGTAAGCCTCTTGGTATTATCACAGCCAGTTATATAGCCGTAAAATCAGGGCTATGCCGCCTACCCCCTCATATGACATGGACAGGCGTTTTACTCATTGGTTTTTTAGCAGGAATTGGCTTTACAATGTCTATCTTTGTTTCAATGCTCGCTTTTAAAGATATTGTTCTGCTTGATGCTGCAAAAATTGGGGTCCTTTGTGGCTCTGGTTTATCTGCTCTTATCGGTCTGGGATATGGATTTATTTATATTAAGCGCAATAAAGGAATTTCCCGTAGCTCCTGACGAGCTAATTGAAAATACATTTTTATGCAAAACTTTTAAAAAGTAATTTTGCTCATTTGTTGGATTCGGACAATATTTAATGTGAAATCCGTTGTCTCACCTCATCTTTACACTTATGAAGGAGAAATTTAACATCATCATACTATTTACTAACCTCTAATGTCGCAATACCTTTGACACTTAAGAAGATTCATAAGAAATATTTTTATTCCTTTCTTCAATAATCTTTTATTCATACACCAACTCCACTCGTGATATACACAGGAATGATTTTAATTGTTTCAATATAAAAGGCTTCGTGGTTTCAGAGAAGCTGCCTTTCGTCGGAAAAATTATTCACTATAAATAAAAATTTAATTGTTATAAATCAATATCTTATGTTAAATTATAAGAAACAGATAAGAATAAACAAAATTCCGTAATCAGTTAAGTAATTCCATGGCTTATTTTTCCCAATAAACCACCCTTCTCGTTACTGATTTTATTGCTGGTATTTTAAACAACTTTAATTTTTATCTTCTTAAAAGGCACATTATTTTTGGTAAAAATATTTCTTTAAAACAAGCGCGTAAATTGGCAATATAATAGCGTTTTTGTTTTACGTGAAAGGCATATACGATTTATTTAACGTAATAAACAAAAACGTGAACCAATATGTAATATCCATTATTTAAAAGATATTTCTGTCAATACCTTTGAAAGTTGTAAAGCAGAATTAAAAGGAAATTGTAAAATGGAAACTGGTTTTCACTTTTATGGCTTTATATTCTCCCCCAATTAGCTTTTATCTCCATTTCAGAGATTCCCCCAACAAGTATACGCAACATCCTTGTTCCTATCTGGCATACAAAAACAGGAGTTGCTCGTAGTCCCCTTATTCGTCTCAATATATATCGTCCAACATGCATCTACGCTGACATTAGATATTGATACAGGTAACAAAAAACAAAAGATTTATTTGGAATAACAACGTTATAAAATCACTACTCGATTGACAATGGAGTGGAAAAATATCCTCGTTTTTTATCATAAACACATCGCTTGTCTCACTCCATGAAAAAATTAAACTTGAAGCATGCTTCCATAGGGAGCACTCTCGTTTACGTAATTAACTCGCGGGAAAAAATTAGTCATTTAGACTATTCTAAAACATACGATCAGGAGAAAAATAGAGCGTATATACCGCTGCTCTCCCCTTTTCCCGCTCTTAGTTGATATTTATTTTCTTTTTGTTTACGGAGTTAGCTCTATATTTCTTGATACCATAAAATACTCTTTACAGATAATTTAAAAAACAATATTTCCGAGACTTTCGAATTATACAACGCTACATTAAATATAATAAGAGTAAAATAATATTTATAAAAATATCTTTATTGGGAATAAACGTATTAATTACTGCACTTTGATAACATATCTTATATTCACTTCAAATGGATATCCCCATTCGAATGCATTATGCTATTAAAAAGTAATTACAAAACAAGAGAATACGTTTCGCATTCATATACTGAATAAAAACAAATTGTGGGAAAAATATTTAACAAAATAAGAATAATAAAAATGGCTATATTTCTTACAAGAAGAGTTTCACTTACAAAAACAACCATTTGAAAAATATGTAAACATGATAAGAAACTAGCACGATATACGGCATAAATGAAAGAATGTATTTCATGCGTAATTGGCAGTATGACAAAGAAAATACTTGTAATAGAGTAGTTAAGAGAAGAAAGTTAACCTAAAGAATATACGGAGGTATCGAAAACTCTAAAAATCTTAATCATAATTCAAAAAAAGACAAATAGACATAAGAAAAAATTTAAGTAATGAAAGCAACACGCTATAACATTATCATTTAATTTTGATCTATCGTTACATGATTTTATGAAAAGTGCTTCTGAAGAGCTCTATAAGCCACAAACGCATAAGATATAGTAATTTTATAACTTATAGCGCAACATAAATATTGTCTATAGAGATATATTTTTTATTGCCTCATAATACAGAAAAAATTAAATTTACAAGATATATATAAAGCCATAAACAACCATTTGAGACAAGCTAAATATCTCTAGAAAATACATCTTCAATTCTATTTTTAGTAATGCCGTCACTAATCCAATAAGCTCAAATTTCTCTAAGATTTATAACATTAAATCTGTATTCACGAGGCTGTCCCTCATGCAACATGCATCCTTTGAATAAACGCAGTGCATTATTCCTTCTTCTATTAAAGCTTATTGTAAAGACTTCTCCATCCCTATCTATAGGCTCTAAAACGTTTATAAACGGCATATTTTATATCCATTCTTAAACAGTTTTATCCAAACATCTTTCTCTTGTAATGTATAAGCAACCATTTTTAAATTCATCATGAACAAGTTTAAAATAAGAGAGTTTTGCTGTATTAAATATTCTATTTAAGTTAAAAATATAAATTATCCTTAACAAAAATTATTAATATATATTAAAGCTTTATGTTATTGAAACTAAAAAATGCTTATCCCTTATCAAGTGCATAAACAGCATGTAATGTTCTAACCGCAAGTTCAGTGTAAGCACTATCAATCAAAATAGAAATTTTAATTTCTGAGGTCGTAATTGCTTGAATGTTAATACCCTTTTCAGCCAAAGCCTTAAATGCTGTAGCGGCAACACCTGCATGGCTACGCATTCCAATACCAATCACAGATACCTTGGCAAGATCACTTTCAAATTGGAGAACATCAAATCCAATTTCTTTGCGATTCTTCTCAAGAAGTGCAACAGCTTTTTCTACATCTGATGATGGTACAGTAAAAGTCATATCCGTTTTTGAGCCATCTTCAGAAATATTTTGCACAATCATATCAACATTAATGCGCTCTTCAGCCAAGGGACCAAAAATTGCTGCCGAAATCCCTGGACGATCGGCAAGCCGACGAAGGGAAATTTGCGCTTCATCCTTAGCAAAAGCAATACCAGTAACATTTTGTTGTTCCACGATTTCATCCTCATCGCAAATAAGTGTTCCAGAAGAACTCTTTGGATCCTCCATGCCTAACGCATCAGGATCCTCAAAACTTGAACGCACAAAGGTACGAACCTTATGAACCATTGCCAATTCAACAGAACGAACCTGTAAAACCTTTGCACCAAGAGAAGCCATTTCCAGCATTTCTTCAAAAGCTACTTTTGGTAAACGACGCGCTTTCGGTTCTATACGTGGATCCGTTGTATAAACACCATCTACATCCGTATAAATATCACAGCGATCAGCTTGTACAGCCGCGGCTATAGCAACAGCACTTGTATCTGATCCCCCACGCCCTAAGGTAGAAATCCGGTTATCTGGAGCTAACCCTTGAAAACCAGCAATAACAGCAACCTGACCTTCCTGAAAACACTCGATTAAAAAAGATCCATCAATATCAGTAATACGTGCACGTCCATGCGCATTGTCTGTATGAATGGGAATTTGCCAACCAAGCCATGAACGTGCATTCACACCCATTTCTTGAAGTGTCAAAGCCAACAAACCTGAAGTAACCTGTTCACCAGAAGCAACCACAACATCATATTCACGAGCATCTCTATGCTTGGAGGAAGCATCACACGTCCACTGAACAAGCTCATTGGTTTTACCAGCCATCGCAGATACGACAACTGCAACCTCATTGCCTGCATCAATCTCTCTTTTGACATGCCGTGCAACATTATGAATACATTCAATATTTGCTACAGATGTTCCACCGAATTTCATGACAATGCGCGCCATTAATAACACTCTTACCTTTACATCTCTTATCTCAAACGGTAATGAGAATTAGATGCTGTATCAACTAACCATTTTCTCGACATAGCGAATATCTATCATTTGTGCAAGTTTCATTATGATTATATTAATTTCTCTTGACTTTGTATAAAATCTACTGGACTTGATCATTAAAAATAAAAGGCAGGCAACATGATAGATGAAACACAAACAACTATTGATCAAAGTGAAATTGATCATTTTTCACGTATTGCTACAGAATGGTGGAATCCACAAGGAAAATTTCGACCTCTTCACCAATTTAACCCAACGCGCCTTGCTTACATCAGAGAAAAAATTTGTTTAGAGTTTAATCGTGACCCTTGTTCATTTACGCCCTTTGACAATTTGAAAATTCTTGATATTGGCTGTGGAGGAGGCTTGTTATCTGAACCAATGGCACGTCTTGGTGCTATGGTTGTAGGCGTTGATGCTGCACAAACAAATATTGAAGTCGCAAAAACCCATGCAGCTCAAAATGATCTTTCCATTGATTACCGCACGATGACAGCAGAAGCTCTTGCCAATGAAGGAGAAAAGTTTGATATTATCCTTAATATGGAAGTTGTTGAACATGTCGCTGATGTTAATCTCTTCATAGCAGCTACAGCAAAAATGTTGAAACCACAAGGGTTAATGTTTGTCTCAACACTCAACCGCACGTGGAAATCATGGGGGCTTGCTATTGTAGGTGCTGAATATATTCTACGTTGGCTTCCTAAAGGAACACATGATTATAAAAAATTCCTAAAACCTCTAGAACTTAAAAATTTCTTATCAAAAAACGCTCTGACTGTCATTGATGAGATAGGTATTACTTATAACCCATTAAATGACAGCTGGAATCGCTCAAAAGACATGAGCGTTAACTATCTCCTTCTCGCAAAACGGTCTTAAGGATATGTAATTTACAAATATTATACGCCTTGTAATAAAGAATTGAGCTTTCCCTCAGCCTCTAAAGCATAAAGATCATCACAACCGCCAACGTGATAATCACCTATAAAAATTTGTGGAAATGTATTACGTCCATTTGCACGCTGTACCATTTCTTGGCGAAGGGATGTGGAAGCATCAATATCTGTATACTTTACGCCTTTTTTATTAAGCAAATCACGTGCTTTTGTGCAATAAGGGCAGTTAGGGCGTGTATAAATTATTATCTCTTTCATAGTATTATCCTCCAATATTTTTTAATAATATTCACTTTAAATTCCTCTTACGAGGAGGGAAAAATAGAATCTTCTTTGAGAACACGCGAAAATGTTAGCACATCAACCTGCCGTGCACCTGCATATTTTAATGCAGCAGCTGCTGCTGTAACTGTTGCACCCGTTGTAAATACATCATCAATCAGCAAAACAGAACATCCTTTGAGATATTTTTTAACCTTATGCGAAACCTTAAAAGCATTTTTTACGTTAAGTTTTCTCTCTCTTGAAGAAAGACTAACCTGCGGACGGGTATGCCGGCAACGAACAAGCCAACTCGGTTTTAAAAGCTTTTTTTGTGATGCCGCAATATAACGTGCAAGCTCAGCAGATTGATTATAACGCCTCTCCCAAAAACGACGAAAATGCAATGGAATGGGAATAATAACATCACAATCATCAATAACCTCGCGTCCAGCAAACATCATCCAATTGGCCATAAATGATGCCAATTCTATATGATCACCATATTTTAAGCGCGTTACTAAAGTTCGTGCAAGCCCTTTATGAACAATGACTGAGCGAACACGTGAAAAAGGATGAGTATTACGGAGTGCTTCACCACTAAGAAAACCATCCCCCATATCACAAACAAAGGGAGTCCCCATAACAGGACAATAAGGTTTTGTGATAAATTGAAGGTCTTTCCAACATTCGGAGCAAATCGTGCCATAAGTAGAAACATTTTGCTTACATCCAGGACAAATTGGTGGATAAAGCACAGTTTTCAAGCGTTCAATGAACTTACTTAGTATATCCCCACTACTTAACGCCGCTTCTCGAAAATACAACATTATAAATTTAGGCTTTTACAAGTTTCCCTCAGAACAAAAGTTCCTTTGTATTTCCTCAATTTATAATTTTAATTCCTTTAAAAACTCTTACCTTCTATAAATTTATTTTTCTTTTATATTATAAACTTGACAGAGCTTGCACAAATAATGAACCTTTTCAAAATATATTCTTCCATAGAGCGAAAGTGTTCCACAATATGTCGCATCCTTTAATTTTTGATCATAACCGCATTGAACAATTCCGAAAACGTGCCTTTCAAAAAGCAAAAAAAGGATACGACTTTTTACTCTCTCACATGGCAGAAGATCTCTATAAACGTCTTAGCACTGTTGATCGCCTCTTTACATTAGCTCTCGATTTACACAGCCATACAGACCTTGCTGCGCAAGCTTTAATGAAATCTGGAAAAGTTTGTTCTATAGAACGTATTGAGACCGATACGCTTTACCAAAGCCATGATAAAAAATTTCATTTACGTCATCGAGAATTTCTTGATTTACCTCAAAGTTACTGTGACCTTATTGTTTCACTTCTTTCATTACAATTGACCAATGATACCCCTGGTGTTCTAAGCCAGATAAAAAACACCCTTAAACCAGATGGCTTATTTCTTGCTGTTATGGCAGGAGCTGGTACATTAAGAGAATTGCGCGAAAGCCTGCTGCAAGCTGAAAGTGAAATTTATGGTGGAGCAAGCCCTAGGATCTATCCTTTTGCCGACATTCGTGATGCAGGCGCTCTTTTACAGCGTGTTGGCTTTGCTCTGCCTGTAGCAGACGTTGAAGATATCACAATACGTTATAATACAATGTTTGACCTTATGCACGATCTTAAAGCTATGGGAATGCAAAATGCACTCATCAATCGTTCACGACGCCCTGTATCTAAACGTTTTTTTCTCCGCGCAGCTGAAATCTATGCACAACGATTTAGTGATCCTGATGGACGTATTCGTGCACATTTTTCTTTCATCTGGCTCTCTGGTTGGGCTCCTCATCCCCATCAACAAAAACCCCTACAACCTGGTTCAGCGCAAATATCTCTTACAGATGTTTTACAGCCCAAAAAAATATAATCTAAAATTATTTTTTAAAAATACTTTTATCTGTTGTCCGTAATATTTGACTGGTAACCGTTCCAGCTATCATTGAATCGCTCACGTTTAGAGCAGTACGTCCCATATCAATTAGCGGTTCGATAGAGATAAGTACAGCAACCAAAGTAACAGGAAGCCCCATAATTGGTAACACAATCAATGCAGCGAAAATAGCGCCTCCCCCCACACCAGCAACACCAATAGAACTCAACGTCACGACCCCAATAAGCGTAGCAATCCAAGTAGGATCAAGAGGATTAATACCCATAGACGGTGCAATCATGGTCGCAAGCATCGCTGGATAAAGACCAGCACAACCATTTTGTCCAATTGTTGCCCCAAAAGAAGCTGCAAAACTCGCAATGGATTGTGGTACACCTATCCACTGTGTTTGCGCTTCAATATTTAAAGGAATACTTGCAGCACTTGAACGACTGCTAAAAGCAAATGTTAAAACCGGTAAAACCTTTTTGAAAAAACGAAAGGGATTAACCCCAGAAATACCAAGCAATACACCATGAATTCCAAAAATTAAAATAATACCGACATAAGATGCAATGATAAAAACCAGTAAATTTAAAATATCTGCAATACGCGATGTTCCTCCTACTTTCGTCATAAGTGCAAAAATACCATAAGGCGTCAAAGCAATCACAATACGGACTAACCGCATAATCCAAGCTTGTCCCACTTGAATAAATAAAAGCGCTTTTTCTCCTTTTTCTGGCTCATCTTTCTTTAAAAGAAGAACCGCTGCACCTAAAAATGACGCAAAAATAACAACACTGATAATTGACGTACGTTTGGCTCCACTCAACTCAGCAAATGGATTTTTAGGAATCATAGACAAAATCATCTTTGGTATATTCATATCTCCAAGTTTAGAAATATGACCTTCAAGAAGAGCAGAAACATTTTGCCCTTCATGCACCAAACCATCAGTTGTTAATCCAAAAAAATTAACCACAAGCACACCAACCAATGCTGAAAGAGCCGTTGTAAAAAGCAATATTGAAATTGTTATTATACTCATCTTTCCAACAGCATAAACAGAATGTAAATGAGCAACTGCTGAAACAATAGAGATAAAAACCAGTGGCATAACAATCATTTGCAACAATAAGATATAGCCCTCACCAACAATGTTAAACCATTCAACGGATTTCAATAAAGTGCTTTCACCCTCTCCATAAACAAACTGCAAAACACTTCCAAAAATCAAGCCAAGGATAAGCCCTAGCATAACACGTAGTGAAAGACTCCATTGCATTCTCTTACTTTGAGAAACCAACAATAAAAAAATAACAAATAGAAATAAATTGACGAAAAAATTAAATGTCATTGTCTATGCTCACTTACTATTGTTATGATTGACGTCAATAATCTGCATAATTCAAAATCAATGCATGATATTTAAAATTAACATAAAGCTTACCAGGATTTTACAAAATCATTATTTTTTTAATTTATCGATTAAAAGAGAACTTTTTATCTACTAATAACTGTTTAAATAAAATAAATAAAATTATTTTCCTATTCTTTAAATTTACGCTCTCATAAAATAGTTAAAAAAGAGAAATATAAACAACATTCATTGCGTCTTAATACTGAATAATTCCAGCATATCTTATCCTATCAATATCCTTACCTCTCTCTTTTTCTATTTGAACTGAAGCGAGCTTTCCAAGAAAGGATGAATTAACAATCGAACATTCATGACTTTTCTAGAAAATACACCAACAAGCTACTTTTGCTAATTTTATGGACTGTACTCTCAACAGCTTTGACCAGCATTTCAAATATAATTATTTTATTGAAAAGACCTTTCATACATTCTTTCTTTGCTCTCAATGAAAGCTTTTTTATTTTTCGAAATTCTTTTTATAGTCATAAAAAAGACTTTGAACGCCACAATACCTATTGAATGACAAAATATTGATTTATAAAAATAATTTACTGTTTTGCATATTAAATGAGAGTCCCGAATAACGTAAGATTCTCTTATTTCAAACCTGTTTATCTTGAATCAATCAAAATCACTTGCTTGCACGTCACAAGCAGGGCTGGCGTGTAAATAAAAAATGTATAAGAAAGGAGTAGAAATACTTCTTATGAAACGTCTTAATTCAAGAGCTATCACAACATTGGAGGGCGGAGCTTGGGCAGAAAATATAAATAATATGATTGCTTTTTATAATAGTGCAGTAAAATGTTTTAATGATACCTATCTATATGCTGATCGAACAACACGTGCACGTACCGTAGATAATTTTATCACTTTAGATGTAAAAAAGATAAGTTGTAGTTATAATGTTAAGCAAGAACTAATCAGAGGAAGGGTTTTTGAATTTGAAGAGACATGTCTCACGCAAAGTTCGTATCGTCCTTTTACACGACTATGGCTTTATTATAATCGTATCTTCAATGACGGAGTTGATCAGATACCACATGTATTCCCTATGGGGCAAGCAGTAGAAAATAGAGTCATAGAAATTACAAGCATAGGAGCACGAAGCTGTTTTTCTGTGTTGATAGCTAAGAATTTACCTAATCTAGATGCAATAGATACAGGCCAATGCTTTCCACAGTATCTTTATAAAAATGTTGAATCTTCTATAACTGATCATGATGAGAAACAATCCCATTTGTTTACAAATTCAATAAAGGAAAGAAAAACATCTGGTTTACAGAGGCGTGATGCCATCACTGATAAAGGATTAACGCATTTTAAGCTGCTTATCCTAGTGAGACCATAACTAAAGATGATCTATTCTATTAAGCTTACGGATTATTGCATTCAAAAGATTACCGTACTCGCTATGCTCATAATTTATGCAAAGAATTGCCTCGTATCCCCTGTGTAAAAAGCGCTGAAGATTTCAGGATATTGTGGACAACAGAGTGTGAGTTTGATCACTTGCACATAAATTATGAAAGTGTGGAGCCTTATCTTGTGACCTTTAAAAAGGATAAATCTACTGTTATTTACAACAGCAATATCATCATGAAAAACATCCCTCTTGAAGCTTATGAGTATATCGTTAATGGCAACCCCACTCTTGAATGGGTTATGGAGCGTCAATGTGTAAAGATAGATAAAAAGAGTGGCATCGTTAATGATGCCAATCGCTATGCTATTGGAACCATTGGTAACCCTGCTTATCCATTAGAGTTGTTTCAAAGGATCATACTATAAGTTTAGAAACAATGAAAATTGTTAAAAAACTACCAAAATTAGAAGTGTGAGAAACCGAATAGACTTATGAGGTTAACACACCTCATAAAGATCTCTTGTGTATTGCTTTAAAACGGCAGTCTATAACTTTAACCATCTTATTAAGTTTATTACCTACAATCTTAAAAGGATAGTTTATATGTGTTATTCTAAAGACAAGGCTTTGCACTTTTAGACACTGTTATTTGGATTGCTTTTAAAAGATTATATCATAATCTAAAATGATAGCTTTATTGTTTTCAAAAGCTCTGTTGAAAAAGAGCTATATGTATTCATTTTACTTATAGATTTTGAAGGTGTCTAAAATCCTCAAAATCTTCAAGAACCTCAAAACTAATAACCATAATGGTCTTAATAGCATTTTTTATGACTAGAACCTATCTTTTGAAATGGCTTTAAAGGATCACATGCTTATCATAAGATATATTTAATCACTCACTAAAATGATCTATTTTGTCGGTTCAATTTACTGACAGAAAAATGACAAAAGTCTATTAAAAGGGAGTTTTCTGACCTCTATAATTATCAGTCTCTCTTTAGATGTCTTTATAACAGGCAATAAAGCGCATTATCATCTTTATTATTTATATTATGAAAATGAAAAATGATGCCACGACTATAAAAAATATAATAGCTATAGAGCATGCGTGAAAAAACAGGTTTTCATAATCACAATGCAAATGAACGCGTTGGTTATAAAGAACGCGGTGCCTATTAAAGTTGTTCAAATTAGAGCCCCTTATAAACAAAATCTACAAAAATCATTAAAATCATTTAGTAAAAAACTGATACGTTATAAAGCTAAAAATACGCATGATGAGAGCGTTTATAAATATTATTAATGTTATAGATAATAAATAACGCAATTGTTTAATAAATTACACAATATATCTTTAAAAGACATAATAAAAAATAATCAAGTAATAAGCACATAAACAATATTTACACATAATATATTTAAAAAATATAAAATTGTAAAATATTTATTTACAATAAATACGTATCGTGTTACATAAATTCTAGATATATTAGTTTATATGTTACGAAAAAGCATTTTCCATACCTTTAAAATACTGACTGTCTTTTATGTTTTTGTTAGTATATGAGTACTTTGTCGGATGTAGCTATGCCATACAATACCCTTTTATGGGAAATGCAACGCCACTCGTAATCTACATATCATTCAATATAATTTGAAACACAATACCAACAAAAATATCACATATACCATTGATATAACCAAATTAAATGATATCAACCGTCGTAATAGCCCCGTATTCAATACCGACCTATTTATCGAAGATAAGGAGTTAAATCACTCATGAAACGTACCGTAACATTTATTGTTTTATCTTCTCTATTGATCGTTTTGTTCGCTGTATTAATATCACTTGGATATACTAAAGTGAATGATCCCCTGTAATTTTCCTATCTGTTTTAAAAATACATCTATTGCCTTCATGATGACTGTATAACTATATCGTATAATGGTACAAAAGGTATAAGAAGCCTCAGGAGATCTGGCTACTAAAAAACGGAAGAAGAAAAATTTAAACGCACTAGATATGTTTAGCTAACAAAAAAGTTTTCGTTGCCCGTCTCTGCAAAAACTGAAATTTTTTATTTTTATTCCATACTTTACTCTTGTAACAAAAGAATAACACATATTGCTATAATATAATCAAATACATGGAGTGAGAATAATAAGACAT
This sequence comes from Bartonella sp. SD1336NMGDW, assembly GCF_042193565.1. NCBI lineage: Bacteria > Pseudomonadati > Pseudomonadota > Alphaproteobacteria > Hyphomicrobiales > Bartonellaceae > Bartonella > Bartonella sp. SD1336NMGDW. The sequence goes on along the minus strand of NZ_JBHILW010000004.1, from coordinate 57,032 downwards.
AAAGAAATATTCATATTAGCAACATAATTTCAAGAAATTATCCATTAAAAATGATTTTTGGTATATTTCCTCCTTTAAACGCAAATTATATTTTTTTATCCCTTTTAAAAGTGAAAAATATTATTTTCAAACCTATTCATAAGTGGGATGAGCCACGTGAATAAAAATGTTTTATAATAAGCTTAAGTATATCTTTTATGAGCTATCTTTAGCACAAAGGTACAGCATTAAGATTACGGAAATATCGTGATATAATTGGGTATAAAAATCACACTGCCTAAGAGATTTTTGTATTGTACCCTTTATGAGAAATGTTAAAAGCAAGGCAGGATATGCTCTCCAGAGCAAATGAGTGAATGAGCCACCACGATGATATGCATTTTTTAAAAAGTAGGAAGTCTCTTTTCTTCAAATTTAATAGGCACATTCTAAAAATAACGGTTCTACAGATTCATTCCAAATAGAATAGTAATGAGACAAAAATTTTTCAGCATCTGTTTGTCCCATTGCAACAACCTCTTCTAAAGGATTAAGAAAACTTGTTTCATCAAAACCATTGGTATCATACTGTTTGCGATTTTTTAAGCCTTTGCGGGCAATAGCAAGAGCTTGTCGTGCTAACTCTAAAAGAATAGTTTGACGAAAAGGAGTTCTTAACCCTTCTTTAGGAACGCGTTGGCGCACATCTAAAACTTCTTCAAAACACCAATCTTTTGTCAAAGCTTCTGCCTCATTAAGTGCTTCCCTATCATAAAGAAGCCCGACCCAAAAAGCCGACAACGCACAAATGCGCTTCCAAGAACCGCAATCAGCTCCTCTCATTTCTAAAAATCTTTTTAAGCGGACTTCAGGAAATAACGTCGATAAGTGATTAATCCAATCTCCCATGTTTGGAATTGAATTTGCAACGTGTCCTTTTAATGCTCCATTCATAAACTGACGAAACGTTATATGTGTACAATCATAATAACGACCATCACGCACAACAAAATACATTGGAACATCAAGAGCCCATTCAACATAATCAGCAAAACCAAAACGCTCAGAAAATATAAAGGGAAGAACGCCTGTCCTCTGATTATCCGTATTACGCCAAATTTCAGAACGCCACGACAAAAAGCCATTTGGGCGTCCTTCTGTAAAAGGTGAACTTGCAAATAATGCTGTTGCAATGGACTGTAACTTCATGGATACTTGCATTTTTCGCCGCATATCACTTTCAGATGAAAAATCAAGATTAACCTGAACTGTTGATGTGCGATACATCATATTAAGACCATTATATCCCACTTTAGGCATATAATCAGTCATAATCTGGTAACGTGATTTAGGCATTCGTGGCGTTTCAGCTAAAGTCCACTTTGGACTAGCTCCAAGACCTAGAAAACCTATACCCAATGGTTCTGCAATTTTTTTGAGAAGAGTTAAATGCTCCATCAACTCGTGATATGTATGTCCTACTGATTTTAATGGTGCACCAGATAATTCAAATTGTCCTCCAGGTTCCAAAGAAATGGCTCCCTGATTAACTGATCCTACGAGCCCAATAATATTCTCGTCATCTAAAATAGGTTTCCATCCTAAGGCACTTTGCATCCTCTCTAAAAGCGCTCGGATTCCCCTCTCTCCTTCATATGGAACAGGGTGAAAACCATCTTTATAAAACGGAAATTTTTCATGTTCTGTACCAATACGCCAATCATCTTCTGCTTTATACCCCCCTTGGAAATAACTAACCAAGGAATCTAAGTTATAAATTTCACTTTCATCAGTTATATCAAGCGCCATAACTTATCGTATCCTATCATTGGTATCATCATCTTAAATGAATTGTTTAGAATGATTTTACAGATTTCTCAATCCATTGCCCAATCCCCCACGGTAGCATTAAGAAGAGCCAAAGCAGCAACAGCGGCAGTGTCAGCGCGTAAAATACGCGGACCTAATGATATTGGAACCACAAAAGGATGTTTTTTTAAAAAGCTCCGCTCTTCTTCACTAAAGCCACCTTCCGGTCCAATAAGAATACCGGGTGTTGTAACGTCACGCTTTTTAAAAGAAGGTAATGGATTATGCGATTTATGCTCTTCATCACAAAAGAATAAAGGCTGTGTCTCATCCCATCGTGCTAAAAGTTCTGCTAATGATAGAGCAGATACGCATTCAGGGAGAGATAAAATACCACACTGTTCAGAAGCTTCAATAACATTGGCTTCCATACGCGCCATATTGATACGCGTAACCTGCGTATGATGCGTTATAACAGGCTGCAAAACCGATACCCCCATTTCAACAGCTTTCTGCACCATATAATCCAACCGCGCGTTTTTGAGTGGAGCAAAACAATAGATAAGACTGGAATGCGTCGTTTGTAATCTTTCTTGATGGATAAGCTGAACCACAACAAATTTTTTCTTAACAATGATAAGTTTAGCAAGCCACTCACCATCCTGTCCATTAAAAAGTAAAATTTCTGCTCCTTCTTTCATACGCAAAACATGCACAAGATAAGAAGCTTGTGCCCCCTCTATCTTTATTTCTTCATTCAAAGCCAATGTCTGCCGTATAAATAATCTTTTAAGTTTATAATTTATGCGCATAAAAATTTTGCCAATGCTCACTATCGTCATCGAGAAAATAAAGAAAAATATATAGCAAAAAGAAAAAATTATATCTATAGAACTATAATATATTAAAGAATTATAGAGTTTTTTTAGCTTTATGAGATAATAATAGGAACTTATAGATCCTTAAGTGATTCTACTTTCATAAAAGTTTAAATAATGCACCATTCATCTTTGCATTCAGTCATTGATGCATCCGTGGAGGAAAAATATGTCTGCTAAAAAAGCTACAATTATTACGATTACAACCCTCTTAGCCTTTATTTTGATTACAGTGGGAATTGGTTCTGTTGGAGCAGATGGGAAGCATACAATTACCAAAGATGGTTATGGTATTTCTTCTGGGATTCAGTAAGCACTGGCCGACATCCCCCTTAAAAATTTAATGTTTTTTAAAAACTTTTATAAGATTTACATCAATATTATGAATTTCTTGTATTTGAAAGATTCCATAAGAAGGATTTTTATTCCTCTCTTTAATCATTTATCTATATCAACCACACTTATGACGGAGAGAACGATTTTTACTGCTTCACCACGAACGGATTTAAAATGAGAAAATCTTCCGATAGTGGGACCTCTGATTTAAATTAAAAGACAATTTTAAGTTGCAAAAAGACGAATTACTATTATAAGATAGGATGCTATATAGATAAAAAACAATTCTTAATCTGCGTCAATGTCTTTTGTAACCAAAAAATTACCATGGTTTTGCCCTTTAGAGCTTAGAGAAAATGTAAAAGGCCATGCAAGGCTATTAGCGAGACATTGGACATCTTTACATAAAGTTTCTGATCTATAATTTTTGCGTAGTTGTGCCTGTAATATCAATTCATTCTGCTTCCCTTGCGCGATAGCAGTTGCAACGCTTCCTTGAATGGATAAGCTCAAGTCTGCTGTACGCATTAATGACTCTGTCACCTTCATCATACCTTCTGAAAAGCTTGTCTGAATATCCCAGTGATCAAATGTTGTTGAAAAAGTATCATTAGTCATTAAAAGAAATTGTTGTTTATTTAAAAGTCTTGTTTGTAATTCATTCAAATCATACCCTAAGAGCCGACCAGAAGACATTTTCAGTGTTAATTCACCCTGCATTTTTGTAAAAATTTCTCGCCAAGAATCAGCAAGTGTTCGTACCGTTGCAGTAAAATTCGTTTTGCTTTGTATAAATGGAATAAATCCCAAGGTTTCTAAAGTCTCCTGCATATCAATAGAAGCACCTGAAATATTTCCTCCAATACGCACTTTCTGTCCAGCTGGCGTAACTTCAATATTACTTTGCACGGATCCACCAAAAATATTCGCATGTCCAAGATCAAAAATACCATGCCCATTTCTTATTTGTATTGCAGCAGCTAAATTTGTGAGTGAAATATTTCCTATTTTAGCTTGTGGCGCAGAAAGTCGTATATCCACGCCAATACGATGAAAAATTGTCATATCAAAGAAGGAATTTTTCTTTTTACCTGAAAAAAACATTGAACCCAAGAGGCTAAGATCTAGGTTATCAAAGGCTAACGAACCCATAACATTTGGTACATAATCTTGAAAATCGAGTTTTAAAGCTCCTCGCGCATTTGCTTTCCCCATCGTAAATGTAACATTGTTCATTTGAATATGCATTGGCTGCGCTAAAAAATGAGATTCCCATACAATGGGTATTTTAAATTTATGTCCCCAAAACTGATTTCCACCAACCCAAGATAATGTCTGATTCCATCCCGGAGAACGCATCGATACTTTTCCGTCAAAAATATAATATTCAGATAACCGAGCCTTTCCTGTAAAAGTTATTCCCCCACGTACAGAATTGAGACTTGCCCTAATATGACTTTTTCCTCCTGCAAGAAGCAGCAATGCTTGAGAAGCATCAATTGATAACTTTGTAAATTCTCCGCGCCAACGCGCATCTGCACGTAACCGTACTTCCCGAGTCGATTCCGGCCAATCTAAAGTCGCATTTAATCCTGTTATTTTTTCTGCTAATCCTGAAAAACTATCGTGATACACAAGAACACCATTTTTAATGACAATCCGCCCAAAAGGTTGTTTTAAAAGGTGCTCTATTTCTGGATGTTCAGGATTATGTTTTAATATTTCACGCGTATTGCGTATTGCCAACCCTAATGCACCTTGTGAGCGAGAAAACCGATCAAAAAAATCTGCTATTGTTTTAACAGGCTTTTCCATAACAAATTGAGGACGCATAATCCGCGTCTCTGAAAAAGAAACATGTCCCCAAAGAAGATCGACGACAGAAAGATCAACTTCTATTGATTCAGCTTCCATTAATGGCCCAACATCATCCATTTTAGATGTTAAAGTAACACCAGAAAGAAATGCTTTAGGATAAGGAAAAAGATGTAACCGCGGTGGATCACGCAATTGCACATTGTAACCGGTCCATGCACTCAAATCCTGCGCTAAACGAATGCGAATCGCATCTGTAGAGATAAGATAAGGTAAAACGAGAATCCCCACTCCAAATAAAAAGATAATTGTAATAAAAATTCCGCTCAAAAATTTTATTATTCTGATGCGCACAATATCCCTCTATATTTATCCCCCTATAACAGATTAAAAACAAACTTAAATGATCAAAAAAAGTTTTTATAACCCTATAATTCACTATATCCACTTTGTATCTTAATTATTTTTGTTCTTTATCCAAAATTTATTCAAACAGCAATGTTGCTGCTTCTTTATAAAGCAATTATTTAAAAATCTTCAAAACTATAAATCCACAACATTATAAAACCATTCTTACTGTTCTCATATGAATATTGCTATAAAACTCTATCGTATTATTAGAAAATGCTTTACAAAAAAACAAACAGCCTTACCGAAAGGATCTCTGAATGAATAATATTATCGATGGAAAAAAACTTGCTGAAGAGATTATTGCGAAAGTTAAGGCCGAAACAACAAAGCTCCGCCATCACTATAATATACAACCTAGTATCGCTGTTATTATTGTTGGAGATGATCCCGCAAGTCAAGTATATGTCACCTCAAAAAATAAAAAAGCCGAAGAATGTGGGTTTCTTTCAATCAAACATGTCATTTCCAAAGAAACACAAGAACAAGAACTCCTTCAACTTATTGCAACATTAAATTCTGATCCAAAAATTCATGGTATTTTGGTACAGCTGCCTCTCCCTGCTCATATGAATACAAATCGCATAACACAAGCCGTTGCTTTCCAAAAAGATGTTGATGGTTTTCATTATATTAATGTAGGAAAACTCGCGGCAAATGCACTTGAAGATGCGATTATTCCCTGCACACCAGCTGGTGCCATGATGATGATCGAACAACACTGTGGGCAAGATTTATCTGGACTTGATGCTGTCGTTGTTGGACGCTCTAATATTGTTGGAAAACCTATGGCTGCCCTTTTAACAGCAGCCAATGCCACTGTGACAATTGCCCATAGTCGTACCCGTGACCTTGATGATGTTTGTCGAAGCGCTGATATTTTAGTCGCAGCTGTAGGCCGCCCACAAATGATTAAAAAAGACTGGATCAAAAATGGTGCAATTGTTATTGATGTCGGTATTAACCGCGTTGCTGCACCAGAAAAAGGTGTAGGGAAAACACGTCTTGTTGGTGATGTCGATTTTGAAAACGTAAAAGAAAAAGCTGCCGCGATCACCCCTGTTCCAGGAGGCGTTGGACCAATGACAATTGCCATGCTTATGGTTAATACACTCAAAGCCGCCGCGCGATCACACAATCTGCCTATGCCAAAATTCTAAGAATTATAACAATTCCTTGTATATGGTTTTATTGTACATGATTAAGCTTGTTTATTTTTGCATTTTTCATGTCATAAAAACAGATGCTCCTTGATCTGCACGATTAACGGATTGACGAAAAACATGAAAAAGTTCGCGTCCAAAACCGTGTTCGTTTTTTGAAAGATCAGGAGGTATGATTTTTCGTACGTTAAATTTTGCTAAATCCTCCAAAAGAGTTAATTTACCCTCATGAGCATCAAGAAAAACAATATCACCATCTTGCAAACGTGCAATGGGACCATTATCCACTGCTTCCGGTGTCACATGAATGGCAGCAGGAATTTTTCCTGACGCCCCTGACATACGCCCATCGGTTATCAATGCTACCTTTTGACCGCGATCTTGTAAAACGCCTAAAATGGTCGTTAATTTATGAAGCTCTGGCATACCATTGGCTTTTGGTCCTTGATAGCGAATGACAGCGATAAAATCTTTATCATACAACACTCCAGATTTAAAAGATTTTTGTAGTTCTTCTTGATCATTAAAAACAAAGACTGGTGCTTTAATCTGCCAATACTCTGGTTTAACAGAGGAAACTTTTATAATAGCTGTTCCCAAATCTCCCGATAAAACACGAAGACCACCGTCAGGCTGAAATGGCTTTCTCCACCCTGCTAACACCTTATGATCACCACTTTCCTTGAGAGCCGCTTCACGCACCACATGACCATCAGCAGAAAGCTTTGCTTCAATTGCATAAGCATTGAGATCTTTACCAAAAACCGTTGAAACATCTTCATGTACTAAACCTGCATCGATAAGCTCGCGAATAATAAATCCCATCCCCCCAGCAGCATAAAAATGATTGATATCCGCTAAACCATTAGGATAAATGCGCGCTAAAAGAGGCACATGGCAAGAAATTTCTGCAATATCATGCCATGTCAATTTAATACCGCAAACAGCAGCCATAGCAATCAAATGAATCGTATGATTGGTAGAACCTCCTGTTGCATTTAATCCTACAATGGCATTCACGAAAGAACGCTCATCAATGATCATACCAAGTGGACTATAATGATCACCAAGATCTGTCATTTCAAGTACACGTTTCGTAGCTTCTTTTGTTAAAGCATCACGCAACGGTGTATTCGCATTAACAAAAGAAGCTCCCGGCATATGAAGCCCCATCATCTCCAGTATCACCTGATTAGAGTTAGCGGTTCCATAAAATGTACATGTTCCTGGTCCATGATAAGAACGAGCTTCTGATGCTAGAAGTGTTTGGCGATCTATTTTATTTTCCGCGTAAAGTTGACGTATCTTCGCTTTTTCATCATTACCTTGACCACTTGTCATAGGACCAGCTGGTATAAAAATTCCTGGTAAATGACCAAATGTTAGTGCACCAATCAATAAACCTGGTACAATTTTATCACACACCCCAAGATATAATGCTGCATCAAAGACATCGTGTGATAAGCTTATAGCTGTCGCCATTGCAATTACTTCACGCGAAAAAAGGGAAAGCTCCATCCCCGCATTTCCCTGCGTAACACCATCGCACATCGCGGGAACACCACCTGCAACCTGTGCAACACCACCAACCATACGGGCCGACTCTTTAATTAAGTGAGGAAATTTTTCAAAAGGTTGATGAGCTGAAAGTAAATCGTTATATGCCGTGATAATGCCAATATTCCCAACGATATTTCCCTTCAAACGCTCTTTATCTATTGCACCACAAGCAGCAAAACCATGAGCCTGATTGGCACATCCTAAAAAACTTCGTTTGGGGCGATGAACTTGTGCTTTCGCAATACGATCTAAGTAAGTTTCTCGTGTTGATCGAGAACGTTCATAAATCCTTCGTGTAACTGTGGCAATTGTCTTGGAAAGTGCCATATTCCCCTCCCTCTTTCATTGTTGCTTCCCCTCATTCATTGAGAGAGAGTACGTTTTTATTCACCTTGTCTCTCATATTCTAATTCACTTATTTCATTATCTGCAGGCGACCAATAAACCTGCACAAGATGAGGGGAATTACGCAAAACTGCCCGAACAGGCATTTCTATTTCAGATCCATCTTGACAAGCTTTTTCAAAACAATCGCGTTTCTGAAAACCTTCGATATGGAGAATAATACAACGAGACTGCATAATAACTGGCAAAGTTAGTGAGAGTCTTGGCTCAACAGCACTCTTAGCATGAAGGGGCAAAACAAGTGCTTGTGTTCGCAGATCAAGCGCTTGCTTTAAACGATCAGCATCAGGAAAAAAAGAAGCCGTATGTCCATCACCCCCCATTCCTAAAACAACAACATCAAAGGGTTTAGGCAAAGTATTAATACGACTCGCCGCTGAAAAAGCTGAAAGTTCAGCAGTAATCGCTTTATGATAAAGCCCTACAAAACGCGCTTTTTCGGCAAAATTTTGTAACAAATGACACCGTACCATATGCTCATTTGAACGTTCATCGTGTGTAGGAACGAAACGTTCATCGACCAAAGTAATAATGATATTTTTCCAATCAATATCCGCTTTTGACAAATAATGAAAAAACAATTCTGGTGTTTTACCACCAGACACCGCTAAAACTGCTCTCTTACGCTCAAGAACAGATACACTAAGCTCTGCGGCTACTCGATCTGCTAATGCCAAGGCTAAAGTCTGAGGGGTTTCAAAATCTAAACGGTCAATATTCATTCTATACATACTTATTGCTCTAAACTAAATTGTTCCATATACGCCCATCACGTTCCATGAGAATCGCCGAAGCAGATGGCCCCCACGAACCAGCGTTATAACTGTGAAAAGGCTGTTTTATTTCTTCCCACCCCTCAATGATTGGATCAATCCAACGCCAAGCAGCCTCAACTTCATCACGGCGCATAAACAGCGTTTGATCTCCACGAATAACATCCATTAATAAACGTTCATAAGCATCAGGATTACGTTCAGAAAATGCGGAAGCAAAACTCATATCTAATGGAATGTGACGAAACCGCATACCGCCGTAACTTGGATCCTTAATCATCAACCATTGTTTTACACCCTCATCAGGTTGGAGACGAATCACAAGCCGATTAGAAAAAATTTCATCTAAATCCACATTAAAAATATTATAAGGAATAGGTTTAAAAACCACAACAACTTCAGACATTCGCGTGAACATGCGCTTACCTGTTCGTAAATAAAAAGGCGTATTAGCCCAACGCCAGTTATCAATCTTAACCTTAAGCGCTACAAATGTTTCAGTCTTACTCACTCTTCCCAGATCATCGAAATAAGACTCTGCAGATATACCATTTGATAGACCAGAAAGATACTGCCCACGTACAGTATGCTGCCCTACATTATGTACATCAAGCGGTGTTAAAGAATGTAAAATTTTAAGTTTTTCATCACGTACAGCATTAGCACTGTTGGTAAATGGTATTTCCATAGCAACTAAACAAAGTAATTGTAGCATATGGTTTTGCACCATATCGCGTAGAGCACCAGTGCTTTCATAATATTCTGTACGCCCCTCTAACCCTAAAGATTCAGCAACGGTTATTTGAACATGATCAATATAGTTGGAGTTCCATAGCGGTTCATAAAGTGTATTAACAAACCGCAATGCCATTAAATTTTGAACAGTTTCCTTCCCAAGATAATGATCAATACGAAAGATCTGCTCTTCATTAAAGGCGCTTGCAAATGCATCATTAAGTGAAACAGCTGTTTTTACATCGCGACCAATTGGTTTTTCAATGATAATCCGTGTTTGTGGTGTCACCAAATCATTTTTTCCCAACTTCATCGCAATATCAGCAAAAAGTGACGAACTAACAGCCAAATAAAAAGCTCGAATATTCGCTGAACCTTGTGACAGAAGGAGAGCTAAATCCTCCCACCCTCGATTTGAGGAAACATCAACAGAAACGTAAGTTAAACGTGCAAGAAAACGATTGAGTTCTGTTGAATTGAGATCTTTTGGATGGATATGTTTTTCTAAAGAAGTGCGGACAAAATTTTGATATTCTTCATGACTTAAGGAAGTGCGGGAAGCCCCAATAATACGTGTTGGCTCACTGAATTGACCAACACACTGACAATGATACAAGGCCGGCAAAAGCTTGCGCGACGCCAAATCACCATTGCCACCAAAAACAATACAATCAAAGGAAGAAACTGGAATAATTTTACGCACCATGAACTTGTTTATTTTTCTATTCGATTATGAAATCCCATATCACTTATAAAAGCTTCCATTATTAAAGCAGACAGATACTAAATAAGCCATTAATTTTCTTCATTTCAAGCAATGTTTCCATTAAAGGCGATCCATTAAAGAAAACCAACGCATTGCTAAAAATATAAGTGGATAACGCAAAACTCCTCCCCCCGGAAAAGATGAAATCTTTAAGTCTTGGAAATAGGAAAAACGTTCATATTTTCCAGTCAACCATTCTGCGTATAATTTTCCTATGAAAGGAGCCAGCATAACGCCATGCCCTGAATAACCACCACAATAAGTCATCCTTGAGAAAAGTTGTCGAACATAGGGCATGCGCTCAACTGTGATGGCAACCGTTGCTCCCCAACAATGGCTTAAATTGATAGAATGTAATTGAGGATAAATTTCAGCAATTTGCCGTTTTATACGTTCATCTAAATTCAAAGGATGTTTATTATCATAACTTTCTACGCCACCAAATAAGAGACGATTATCAATGCTTTTGCGAAAATAGCGAACCATAAAACGGGAATCATCAACCGATTCCCCGCCTGCGAGAATTGAACTGTGCTTTGGTAATGGGTCCGTTGCTCCAATATAAGAACGAATAGAAACAATATTTTTTTCAATAAAACGCTCCAGACCAAGTTTATACCCATTTGTTGCAAGTAAAACATGCTCTGCTGTTACACTGCCTTTTTCTGTTATCACTTTCCAATGGGCTCCCTTGCGCTTTACTGTCGTTACTTGTGACTTCTCATAAAGCTTAGCACCAGCATCTTTAGCTTTTTTTGCCAATCCAACAATCAATTTTAAGGGATTTATATGGCCGGTATCCGCATCATAAATACCACCACAATAAAAAGACGATCCAAGTCGCCTAGATGTTTCTGCCCTATCCATAAAAGTAAGCGCATGATAGCCATAACGCTGCATCACCTCAATATGCCGTTGATAAGAAAGAAGCTCACGCCTTTTATGTGTCACAGAAAGCTGTCCTCCTATCAAATCACACGAACAATTAGGCATCGCGCATAAAGATAAAATATCTCTTTTAGCTTCTTCTGCTAAATCAAACAGAGCCTTACTTCGCTCAAAACCATACTTTTTTTCTAATGTTTCTACCCATTGCCGTTGCCCTGTTCCCAGCTGTCCACCATTGCGCCCTGAAGCACCATCACCAAAACGTGATGCTTCAAATAAAACAACATCTACTCCAGCCTTGACTAAATGATAAGCAGCCGACAGACCCGTAAATCCGCCTCCAATAATGACCACATCACACTGTCTGTTTTCACAAAAAGAAGGATAAGAGGGACGTTCTTTTAAAGTATCTTCATACCAAGAAATTCCTGGAGAAATTGAATTATAATCAATCATCGTCATAAAATTTAAACATTCAGCAGAAGATATTCACGCTCCCACGGACTAATTACTTCCATAAAAGTTTCAAACTCTTGTCGTTTGATTGCAGCATAAGTACTGACAAACACATCCCCTAAAATAGCACGTATTGCTGTATCTTGTTCAAACAAATTGACTGCCTCAATGAGTCCACGCGGTAACTCAATATTATCAGCGTTTACATTATTTGTCGCTGGCTCATCCGGCTCAATTTTTTGTTGCAAACCAATAAGACCACACGCTAAAGAAGCTGCAAGGGCTAAATAAGGATTCGCATCTGATGAAGGAAGTCTATTCTCAACACGCCGCGCTTGAGGAGCAGAACGGGGAACTCGAAAAGCTGTAGTACGATTATCATATCCCCATCGCAAATTAACAGGAGCCGAATTATCAGGGACAAGACGTCGATAAGAATTCACATAAGGCGCAAGCATCACAAGTACCCCTGGCATATGTTTTTGCAATCCACCAATAAAATGGCGAAAACAGATACTTTCTTCACCATTTTCCTGTGTAAAAATATTCATACCGGTTTTCTTATCAACAACCGATTGGTGAATATGCATAGCAGAACTCGGCTGCCCTTGAATGGGTTTTGCCATAAAAGTTGCATACATATTATGTTTTAGAGCTGCTTCACGAATTGTTCGTTTGAACATAAAAACTTGATCCGCTAATTCAATAGGATCACCATGACGTAAGTTAATTTCAAACTGACCTGCTCCTTCTTCATGAATGAGAGTATCAATTTCCAATCCTTGTGCCTCTGAAAATTGATAAATATCATCAATCAAATCATCAAACTCATTAACACCAGCAATGGAATACCCCTGTCCACCACCAATTGAACGCCCAGAACGACCAACCGGTGGAACTAACGGATAATCAGGATCGGGATTTTTCTGTACTAAATAAAACTCAATTTCTGGTGAAACAACAGGGCTTAAACCCATTTTTGTATAAAAATGAACCACCGTTCGTAAAACATTGCGTGGTGTGTAATCCACAATCTGACCATTTTGATACACAAGATCACAAATCACCTGTGCTGTGGGAGCATCTTCCCATGGAACAATGCTTAACGTAGAAAGATCAGGTTCAAGGCGTAAATCACCATCTGCTTTAGGATATTCAAAACCATGACCATCTTCAGGATAATCCCCTGAAATTGTTGCCATAAAAACGGCTGAAGGCAATGCCAATGATGTTTCCGATGTAAATTTTTTAGAAAGCATCATCTTGCCCCGTGGTACCCCTGCTTGATCAGGCGTAATACATTCAATATCCTCTACCTTACGGAAAGCAAGCCATTGTGAAACTTGTTCCCAATTGTGCACACCACGTAAACTTTTGAGAAAACGAGAGACAGGTTTAAAATTTTTACTTTTCGTTTGTTTACCATTTTTTACAGCCATAACATACCAACTTTACAAACAATCAAGTTCTATTCTTATAGTATCAGCCTCTGCATAAACGACACGAAAAAAAATTATCAACTGATATTTTTGAAGAATACTATAAGATCTATCAAGGTAAAAGAACTTTACGCTCAACAAGCTATCCTATCACCATAGTGAAAAAGTTGATATTGCACGCGATACATCGGTGCGAACCTTCTCCTTAATATAAAACAGCGAGAAATACCATGGTGGACGTAACCTAATTCCGATTCAAATAATCATATATAAGAAAACATTGGCGAGAATAATAAAGGCGAGATATTTAATTTTCTTTTGGCCGTAGCAATGCTTAATTAAAAGAAAAGAAACTTTTCTTTTAATATGAAGCAAGTTTTGTAACTCTATTGTTATTCACATAGAAGAAAACAGCCTAGGATAGTGAGTAGCTATGCCTTTACAACTAATGCTTACAAACACTCACCACGCCGTAATATGCGTAAATGTATTTTCAGGATAAGACATACGCTCAGCATTTCCGACATGAAACTTAACCATCCCCTGCATAATAGAGCTATCAACCTTGTTCTGAGCGGATACCTATAGACTCTGCACTTATATAAATTCCCACCGCTTGACATTGCACTTCGCACACAATATTTAGAGCTGAAAATACAGTAGAGCATACCAAATCCAATAGATAGGATTTTTTGCTAATTGCGCCATGCGTGATCCAATATTTGATAGTCTCCAGCCCACTAGGAGATGTGTTATTTATATCTAAAAAGCCCCAAAAATCAGGATATGAGAACACAATAATATCAATTTCCTTTGAACTAACGTCCTTCATCGTCGATCTTCCACCGTCATAAAATCTTTTTTGTATCAGTTGCTTTCACATACTTTGACTTATGACCTAGTGATACTGTGCAGATTGAGTACACATCCCCAAAGCCTAGATTGTAATTAAGTTCGTACCACTCTGCTCTTTTATAAAATAAATAACCATAATCTTCAGATATAATACGCCTAGATTCAATAATTACCGTAAGCTTATGTAAATCATAACCCAATTGTGATAATGCCTCATAAATTTTACGAGGGTATTCGTCATTGATCGTCACGGCATAGCAGAACGCTGTGGAAGTCGGATATCCCCCGCCTAGACTGATAAAACTTTTTTGATCCTTCAATGCGTAAATATCCTTTCCAACCTTAGTTAAGGTGGATACTATTAACTCAGTCGAATTCAAATTAGAGCCCATATGCAAAGGCACCACATTAAGCCTAATCCTATTGGATTCTAGCAAAGATAATGCGGCACGTAACTCCGCCGCAGTCATATCAAAACGCGATCTATCCCCGTTTGCCAGTACATGGCACAATCTCAATGAGATTTTAGGCAATATGTCAAAATGGCGGGCAAGAGCGATGATGTCATGTAATTCGATAATATTATCACACTGGACATTTATATGTTTTCTAATAGATAATTCTATCTCTTCTCGAAGTTTTACAGGGATATTAAAAAATATATCTCTACCTTTAAAACCATCTTTTTGCGCTAATGATATTTCATAACCAGACGCAAATTCCAAGTCCCAGCAACATAACAATGATGCCCCGCACGTCCATTAAAACACCTTGCTTTTTCTCGCTCTAGGCATTCATAGCCCGACCACGTAAAACAGGATACCAATTACAATATCAGACCATAAGGCTGCAAGAGAAAGTTCTTTTATATTTTTATCTTTATATTGCCTCTTAAACAAGCTCGCCTGTTCATATAATAAGTTATATGTATAATACATATAACTTATTAAAAAAGGAGGATTCATTATGTTCCGTGAAAATCTTTGGTAATACACTCGGGTGATTGGGTCACCAGTCGCCCGTCAATAGTACAGTGCAAGTTAAGAAATTGGGGGAGGTAATCTGTGCAACTCGTGGATCATCCTTTTGTAAAATTCGATCAACTCAAGCCGATTTACAACTTCACATATCCGTTATTTCGCACTATTTCAAATGAATTTTACGATTACCTAGACTTTAATAAACTAGCGCAAAGTAAGCAGATTCCACAAGCGCGTACCATTTCTCTTTATTTGCATATTCCCTTTTGCGAAACCATCTGTTCCTTCTGTCCCTTTCAGAAAGGGGCCTACAAGCACGTTAAGCAAATCGAATCTTATATGTCAGCGCTTACCACAGAGAACAGAACCAAAGGAAATTTCATTCGCTCGCTTAGAGGGACCATCCGCAGCATCTATATAGGGGGCGGCACACCGTCGCTTTTGTCCACAGATAATATCCGACACATCGGAAAAGTATTGCATGCCGAATTTGAGCTCTCTTCCTTAACCGAGTTTACACTGGAAAGCGAACCGAAGAGCGTCACACGTGATAAACTTTATGCTGCCCGTGAGATCGGCGTTAACCGGATCAGCTTCGGTATACAGAGTTTCATTGAGCGTTTCCGATCATTGTTTAACCTCACCTCAACACGTGAACAAATCAACAATACCGTGGCTTGGTCACAAGAGATCATTGGACATGTCGGTTTCGACCTACTATATGGCATGCACAGCCAGCAAACTGAAGAACTATTATACGATTTGAAGCAAGCCAGCGAGCTTCATCCTGAAACCATCAACCTCTATGCAATCAACAATCTGGCTATCACGTCGCAACTGCATAAGTCTTACGCACAAAAAGGGCTAAAGCCATCCAGCCTACAGCATCGACAGATGCTTCGCTTATTTAGCGACATCGTTATGCGCAGCTGCGGCTATGCGCCGTGTAATGGGCATTCCTATATCAAAATTGCCAATAACACTCCTCTAACGCTCGCTAAAACGAGTTCAGCTAATTATTTCCGCTATCACAAATATTTGCATGGTTATCATGACGATTATGTGGTTGGCTTCGGGGCGTCAGCAATGTCGATTCTCGGCTCACTCGTCACACGAGCCAATCCCAGTCGAAGCGGATACATTACCGACATACAACTTAAAGGCAAATCCAAAGTATACTACAATTGGGTATCAGCGGAGCAACAAGCCTCCAAGGCTTTGTGTATGCGGCTACCTTATAACGGCTATGCCAAAAAAGAAAGAATTGACTGGACCGCACTTCCCTCTTTTGTATACAATAACCTACAACAGCTTATAGGCGCAGGTCTCGTCGCAGAAAGTGATAACGATCTCCAGCTGACTCAGCGTGGTTGGCAATGGTATTCCAACCTTATATATTTTCTTCTACCTCAGGAAAATAGGAATATCTTGGACGGCTATGTCGCAAACATGCTTAATACAACCGCCGTACTTGATGGACCAGCGGAAACCTGTGTGGCATCTTAAGGAGAAAAGAATGTTCACGCTTTTTGCCAATAAGAACATACGCTATTTTTGCCTAACCGTTAGTCTGCTCGCCTTACTCAGCGGTGCTTTGCGCACTGCCATCCCGCTATTAGCAAGACAATCTGGATATGGCGTAGTCGGAGTAAGTTGGGCGCAAGGTCTCTTCTCATTAGCGTGGCCAATTTTCGGCATCCTTGCAGGCGCTTTACTTGATCGCTGCGACAAAATAAAACTTGCCACCTCGGCTCTCCTCATCTTCATGCTACTGCATATTGTACTGTTCGTACTGCTCATGATACAGATTGCTCCAGCCGAACAAATTTTCTTCTATGCAACCATTGCTGGATTCATCGTCGTTTCTGCCGAAGCTTATATAATGACGATTCCACCACTTATCATGGAGGGAGAGCGATTGATGACCTTCTACTCAATTGTCTTGTTTTTAGATTTCGGGGTCTCCTATTTTCTTGCCCCTGTCATAACAAGCAGCATTTTAGCGCATAGCACACTGCTATTTCTTGGCCTGTTAATCGTGCTTTTTATCACATTGATTTTTACCGCTCGCCGTGCTGTTCCGACATCGCCAACACCTGATAAAGAAAACATCACTTTTCGTTATATCATTGCCGGCTTTCGTTTCATTTTTTCAAATCGGCATCTTACCTCCCTTACATTACTCACATTCTTTCTATCGGTGGTATTTGGAGCATTCCTAACCTCGTTCATCTTCTTCGTTACCGACGGTCGGTATCTGGGTCTACATAGCAGCCAATATGGCGTGATGTTTGCAGCCTACGCGCTTGGTACAATGGCAGGTGCCCTATTTGCACCACATATACGCTATGCACCGGTGCGCCTAGCTGTTCTCACTGACGGGTTAGGAACGGTTATCTTGCTGCTGGTTCCAGCCTTTTCAAAAAGTGCTGTCGTCGTATGGGGCGTCACCTTTATCGCTGGCGTTGGAGCAAGCTTATGGTTTATTGGTGTTACCGCCTTCAGGCAGCGCCTCACACCAAAGCAACTTCTCGGGCGAGCTAATTCTGCTTTTCGGGTGATCGGCTATGCTGGAATGCCGGTCGGAAGCTTTTTGGTCGGCGTCCTTGGTTCTTTTATATCATTGCAGTTTGCTGCCGCCTTTATCGCTGGACTACTATTGGTGGCTATCGCGATAACGCTTCCATTTCTTTGGCAGGCTGATCATATAGACACACCCAACCCTGCCACGAGGTAACAGCTGCCTTTTAAAAAAGACACGGTCAAAAAAGGCACACATACCCTATTACGCAATCGATTGACCTGTTCTTTGGACGAGGAAATTATAACCGTAATGGCTGATAGAGCCAGCGACACTAATGGAAGCAGCCAAACAAGCGTTAAAGGCAAAATAGCCCCTTTACGTTGCATTGGGCGATGATCTCAACGCCTATATGAAGGATGTAGAGAGCTTATAGCGTACGGAGCGCAATTCTTAACTAAAAACTCCGCCCTAGCAATGCCCACTTATACTCCAGTTAATCCGTCACCCGCTGAATATCAAATGCCTCACCCCTTTACTGCTCCTCAAAATACATTTTGCTGCACTTACGCGCCGTATTCTTCCTTTGGAATTAAAAGAGCAGCCCTCTTTTCCTAATTTAGAATCTCTGCCTACACAACGCAGCAACAGATGCGACCATATATGCAATCACGCCTTAGGATCTGCATAGTAGAAAGCTTAGTTCGAGAGATTCATAAAGCCTATATCCCAATAAATTTTCCACCCAATCCACCTTTTAAAAGGGCGACTTTATATAAACCGTTAGAGCAAGCTATGAAATCCTTAGGTGTATTAGAAATAATTGGCGGTTTTTCCCTCAGACCAATGTTGATTGACTTTTACTCGTGCATATACGCAAGCGGTGCTACTCTTTTCTCAAATAGAAAGGACATAACCGTTACCATCTGGCCTATTATTGTTTGAAAATAAAGAAAAAGTATCAGTGCGACTGATGATATTGAAGAGCTATCTCATTATGTGGCTGTACTTAATTACGGCATTGGGAAGCTAGACACGCAATCACCCATTTCTGCGTGCCTTCTGCATGATATTCATAAGATTTTATTACGCGGTAAACGCGGTACGTCCAAAAGCCTTGGTGAATTTCGCAAAGCACAAAATTAGCTTGGCGGTACGCAACTAAAGACAGCGTCATTCGTGCCGCCCATTCCTACCACAGCCCCCCCACTCTCTCTACCACCATCCCCCGCTTAGAATCGCGCCAACTCATCACCGGTGCCTCGTTAAACACCACACCAGTCTCAAGGGCGGTAAAATGCGCCTTGCCGCATTTAATCTTCAGCATTTCTTTAAGGCGCAAATCAAACTCGCTATTCGTTCCTTTTGATTCCAGTACAAAATAAAGCTTTTGCACGCCATCTCACTCTAAAACACCCAAAAATCCGGCGTGTAAGAGCCTATGAGCACCACGATTTTAAAGCTCCTTGGCAATTTAAAAAATAATTTTATTTCGGAGGCATTATCATTAATTTTGCGCAAATTCTTTCTCAATATTACTCTTATAAACCACATGATCATATACACTCTTCTCACTCACCAGAACTGTACGCTCTAAATTCGCCGAAATTTAGCTACTTGCAAAACATTCTTGCACACTATAGTCTTGGCCAGCTAGTTTTAAATATTTAATACCAGCAATAGTAAGATTGACATACGCTTTATCGAGGATTTCCTCCGCGCACTCTAAAAAAGCTTGCGTTTTTTTTGCAAAATCTAATACGCGCCTACTATTTAGCAAAACATCAATATCATAAGCATCTCTACTAAAAACGATGGACAGCTATTAATTTCAACTCAATCCATATAAGATGACCCACACACTATTTTTTCTTGTGTCTTTATGTAAGTCATAGGCAAGTCCCTATTCAACTGTATTTTCACTTTCAAACCTCCTCGTCTTTTATTAACTTTTTATCAGTATAAAGCCAGGCCAAATTAAGCGGAATAATTAAACATATACAAAGCAAGGTGAAACAAAAAGCTGCTTCTATACAAACATTGTTTGCCAACCAACCAATCAGCACAAGCGCTAAAATACCAAAAATACGTGCAAGAAAACTAACAATGGATAAAACCGTATTTGCATTCTTTTGTTGAATATGTTTAAAAAATTCTGCTTCAAACTGCGTTACGGGGACAGAAAAAAAACTGTGAAATATGGTGAATAAAATAATGGGGGCCCAGCTGTTTGCAATGAGAAGCAGAGCAAGCATCACAACAGCACTCAGGACGAGTGAGCACAAAGTTATCGCCATAGGAGCATATTTTTGCATAAGATATTTAATTACAAAGCGATTAAATAAGTATTTTACGAGAGTATAAGACACAAAGCACAGGCCAAGAATAAGAATTTTAGTCTTTCCTGTTGCATTGTCTAATACTCCTGTTTGTCCCAAAATAAAAGGTTGCCAAAAATGAAATATTGGCTGCAATGCAGCAACAATAAAACCACATATCAATATATAATATAACCCGATTTTTGAGGTAACTAAATAAGCAAAAGCTTCTGTTGCATGCAACAAAGAACCTGAGTCTATTGACTGACTACTCGAAACGGATGCAATAGCTATCCCCGTCACCCGACTAAACAAGAATACAAGTACGAGAAACCCGAAAGAACAAAAATAATATGCTGACTGATAATTATCCATACACAAAACAATAAGAACACCTAGCGCACCAGCAACCGTATTCATGAATGCCGTTAGTTCCCGCTTATAGGCATTTACTTGGTGGTAGATCAAACTACCCTTGTAACCACCGCCGTCGATTAAGCCTTTAATCCATGTGCTATCAGCGCCAGAACATAAAGCAAAGCCTAAAGCATAAATAATTTCTGCCGGAATTAAGACAGAAAGATTAGGCGCGTAGATACATAAAAAGAAGAAGAGCGAAAAAAAGAAACATGATAGGATAACATTTTGTTTAACGCCGATTTTATCTCCTAAAATCCCACAAGGCACTTCAA
The DNA here is from genome assembly GCF_042193565.1 of Bartonella sp. SD1336NMGDW. Lineage (NCBI taxonomy): Bacteria > Pseudomonadati > Pseudomonadota > Alphaproteobacteria > Hyphomicrobiales > Bartonellaceae > Bartonella > Bartonella sp. SD1336NMGDW. The sequence continues at coordinate 36,256 of NZ_JBHILW010000004.1, read as the reverse complement.
AAATACAAATAGCGACGCTAAATACAATTTGCAATAAAGCTAACTGTGTTATACTAACGCCCATAGACAAGAAAAAAAAAGCATGGAAGGAACCTGTAATCAGCCGAACCCCGCTCATTGCCGCACAGCCATAGAGCAATTTTTTAACTTCATAATCTATTGTCATTAATATATCCAAAAGCTCTAAAGCTGGCAGCTTTATATATTTTAAAACCTCAATTCAGAAGGGAGCTTCGAGCAGCTATTTTCTGCTCATTTGCTCGGGCTTTGAGCGCAGTAACATCACCCCGCTTAATTTGATTTTTTTCAGTGGTTTATACATATTTTTAGTTTTCATAACTTTACCTCCTGTATTAGAAGTGTGGATTATAGCTACCTTTTGTCAATTTATTATTTTGATATCAAAAGTTTTGCTGTACTCCCCGCGCCAAGGTTTAAGTATTTCATTCACCAATCATTCTGCAACAACCACCGCAGCACTTGGAAACTCATGCGCCGCTTCGGGCAAAGTACGCTTATATTCACGCCAATTTGTCACCGGCTGTGCACCACACTTGAAACCCATCTCAAGCGCTGCAAAATGCGCAAAATAAAGCTTTTGTGCGCCCTCATGCTCTAATACCGACCAATCTGGTGTATAGGAGCCAATTAGCGTTGCAATTTTAAAACTCCTTGGCAATTAAAAAATAATCTTACATCAGGATCATTATCGAGATTTTGCGCAAACTCTTTCTCAATACGGCTCTCACAAATCACATGATCATAAACACTTTTCTCGTTGACCACCGCCAGCCATTGATTGCCTTTTACGATCTAATTTTACAGATGTGGGATCAATCTTATTACGATGCGCACATTCAGCGATTATTTTATCCTCTGCATTAGAGTCAAAAACACGAACAATACGCGGCAGTTTCGGTAATAAATCCAGCCGCTCACTCAACCTACACGAAACGGTATTTCCTATCATCTTTGATCATATTCTACACCCTTATTATTTAAAAATCTATACATTCCATCAGCAAGACATTAACAACGAGCCTGTACATCTTTGCTGTTAAGTCTCCATGTATGGACTTCATCCTCAAAATCATCTTTAGCCGAAGCAACTTGACATTGCGGTGCTTTTATAACACTCACTCCGCCTCAAACATAGGGTTGCGTTTTATTAAATAACCCACACGCATATAATTAAAGATAGAAACAATTAAGCTGGCACTAATCATGCCAAACCAATAGCCAATAAAGCCATATTTTAAAAAAATGTGCCATGAGCGCGCCCCCAAATAAGCCTATCCCCCAATAACTTATTGTTACAACAATGGTTGACCAAAACGTATCAAGCAAGCCCACAAGTATGCCATTGAGCATAGCTCCTAAAGTGCCAAAAGCAAAAGACAATAAAACAAACGGAAGCAACTCCCAAGAAAAAACAATAACGCGGACTGAAGAAATATCAAAGATGGTTGTAAGAATAAATTCATAAGAGAAATAAACAACCCCTGATAAAAACAAAACATAAGCGACAGCAAAAACTGTAACACTCATACGCAACTGTTTTAGAGCCATATGATTCCCATCTGCTCTATACCACGCTGCTATTGTTGCGGCTGCGCTGGAAATTCCCAAAGCTACCACAGAAATAAGCATATCGAGACGCATTCCTATCGTATGAGCAGCCAAAGCTTGAACCCCATAAGCCGTAATCATGAAGGCAATGACCGAAGGAAAGCCTTCCGCAATAAAAATACGTACACCAATGGGGAGCCCTACGCGCAGCAATTGTATTATTCGTGAAATCTCTAACTTTGGTCTCAAATAATTAAAGTGGAAGGAATGAAAAGTAGAATTGCGAGATAGAATTATTGCCACTGCAATAACAATCAAAATACGGATCAAACTACTCGCAATTCCAGCACCAAAGACACCGAAGCCGCTTGCAGGACCTATACCAAAAATAAGCAGCCAAGAGATAAGAAAATTCACGAGGATAGCGGTAAGCATAATCCAAGTTAAGGGCTTGGGATTACCAATTGCGGACAGTAATCCGCGGCTATTCACATAAAGATAAAAAAACACCACTCCTATCGCAGCGCCCCTGTTATATTCCTGCGCTATATGAGCAATTGCCTCATCTTGACCAAGAAGACACAAAATATTCCTCGTATTGAGTAAAATAATAGCACTCACCATTCCAATCAAAAGGGAAAGCCATATTCCTTGATCAAACCATGCCTTCAATGCATATTTATCTTGTTTGCGAAAGCTTTCCGCAAGTTTTGGTGTAACCGCAGTAATAATCCCTAGTCCCAACAACATAACAAAACTAAACATACTCAGAGCCAACATTGTACCACTCAAGGCTTGAACGCCTAAATGTGCTACAAGCGCTGCATCTGTGAAGGAAATCATCATTTGAGAGATAAACCCAACAGCCAGTGGCATGCCAAGAGAGAGCAATTGCTTCATCACAACAAACATTGTGAAATACCCTTCCATATTGAAGGGGGTATTAAGCCTAGATCTTTTAAACAAAACTGATTGATTTTTTCCGTCAAGTCTTTCCACCGCAAATCTTGTGTAAAGGATGCATAATGAGAACTCATTAAGCTAAGAGGAGATGCCCAGTTCTTAAAGGAGAAGCCAATGCACCTTTGTTCGTTTTTTGGACTTCATGCCATGCATGTTTTGTACAACATTATGCCCCCAAGCACAGCATCATAAATATCATGCCAAGTCTCAACCAGAAGAGGGCTGATTTCCGACGCGTCAAACAACAAAGCTTAGGTAATTGCAACTTCCATAAACACTCTCCACGAATATTAATCTATCTTATTGTTGCTTTAAAAATAGATCCTATCAAGACCTTCACACTTTTAAATTCGTAAAATTTATTTCAAAAAAATATAACGCATTAGCCACAGGCCACTTATTCTCCCCACTTCATTCCGCGGCAACGAGTTCAGTACTTTTGGCGCCCCTGCCACCCCCGTCCGTCGCCGACACCCCACGCTTATATTCACGCCAATTTGTCACCGGCTGGTCATTAAATGCAACGCTCGTTTGCAGTGCAGCAAAATGCGCTTTGCCGCATTTAATTTTCAGCATTTCTTTAAGACGCAAATCAAACTCGCTGTTTGCCCCTTTTGTTTCCAGCACAAAGTAAAGCTTTTGTTCGCCATCACGCTCTAAAAAGACCGCCCAATCAGGTGTATAAGAACCAATGGGTGTGGCTATTTTAAAACTTCTTGGCAATTTAAAAAACAACCTGACTTCAGGATCATTTTCAAGACTTTGTGCAAACTCTTTCTCCACACTGCTTTCATAAACCACATGATCATACACACTCTTCTCACTCACAACAGCTGTACGCTCTAAATTTGCCACAAGTTCTTCACTGGTAAAAAGCTCTTGCACACTATATTCTTGCCCTACCAACTTTAAATATTTAATGCCATCAATTGTAAGATTAACATGGGTTTTATTGAGTATCTCTTCTATGCGCTCTAAAAAAGCTTGTGGATTTTTCACAAACTCATGCTCACGCCCACTCTTTGTCAAAATACCAATAATTGTCTTTGCGGTTAATTTCAGCTTTAAGGTCAAATAATGTACAATATCCGGCAGTGCACACGAGATATAATTAAGCGCACTCTGCTTTAATAACTTCTCTTCATAGGTCACACCAGCACTATCCAGTTCTATTTCTGCTGTCTGATAAACCAAATGCGCGGGCGCAACTGGCGCCATTTTTTCCACTGCATCCACTGCTTTGGCAATAAACTCTGTGCGATCAAGCTTTGCACGATAAGTGGTCTTTTTATTGATCTTCTCCCACAAGGACAAAAACTCGGGCGAAGCCACTGTTTGCTTTTTAAGCTTAACCCGCACCTCGCGCGTAGCATTACGAATAATCGGCATGGCTTGGATCGCCTCTAGCGCCTGCATCACAGCCCGCTTTTGCCCTTTACTAAAACGTTCACTTAAATCCAATGTCCCCGCTGCCCATTGCGCTTTTAATGTATCTGTAATTTTTCCTTCTGATGTAAGCAAGGCTTTTTCACGCAACTCAGCCAATACATCAGCAGCCTCTTGCGAAGACATAAACTTTGTTTCCGTCACAGCTGTCACATACGTCAGATCTTGCAGCGTCTCAACATTAATAAGTGCGCCCGCATCAATTTTTTTCACAATTTCTTGACGCAATTCGCGTGGCATTTCCTCCGCCCCTATAACTTCAAATTCATTCGCTACCAAATCTTGATTTGCTTTAACCATACCCGCCTCGTCAATCAAATCTTTTGCAACAAGCGTTTTAATAATTTTTTGTGCTTGTGACACTTCCACTTTAGCGGCTATATATTTTACATCTTCATAAACACAGCCAACCAACTCCTCCATCTGCAATGTACCAAATTTATAACCAATATCCGCCTCTAATTCTTTTTGCAATGTACTCACAAACTCAGCAAAGCTTTCATTCACCATGACATGCAGCACATTTATATCTTTATCTTCCACCCGCTCACCTTGTTGGTTTACACACAAACGCAAACCGCGACCAATCTTTTGCCGCGCGGTAAAATTCGATTTTTGCTCAATCAACATACACACTTGAAACACATTCGGATTATCCCAGCCTTCTCTTAATGCCGAATGCGAAAAGATAAAACGCAAGGGGCATGCAAAAGATAATAACCACTCCTTATCGCGCATAATCGTGTTATAAGTGTCATCATCAGCTTGGCTGTCGCCCTTTGTATCCTTATACACGCCTTTCTTGTCTTGCGAGAAATAACCGCCGTGTACGTTTCGAACATTTTGCGCAAACTTAGTTCGCAAGGAGGCATATTTCTTTTTCGCCCACAGCTCTTCATAACATTCTTCAAACATACGCTCATAAAGTGCTGGCTCTTCATCATTGCTACGATATTTAGCCACCTCATCAATAAAAAAAAGTGATAAAACTTTAATACCTAAAGGCGCAAGCCGCAATTCTTTATCTAAATGTGTTTCTATAGTGCGATAAATTTGCGCGCGTTTAAGCTCTACTATATTCACATCACCAAGCGCGTGGCCAAACTTGACAATTTCAGTATCAGAAAACTCAACGGCTTCATCCCCCGCCATGCAATTGATACCCGAAACAATATACCCCCTATAAAGCTCACGCCCGCCCGTAACGCGATACAGATCATCGCCTTGTCTCACTGTAACTGTTTTGCGGCTCACAGTGCCATTCTTTCCCGCAATATCCAACTCTAAGCGCGCCTTAAAGCCATGTTTGTGTGATACGGATTTCAAGGCAATATAGGGACGGTTAAAATCTTGCTCTATCTGATTAGAAGAAACACAAATTTGCTTTACCAGTCCTTTTTGATAAGCATCAACAGGTGTTAAACGATATAAAAGATTAATCTCATCTTTATGCGTGGCACTATAGCGGAAAACACAAAGCGGGTTAAGGCTCGCAATAGCCTCCTTCGCTTTTGCTGTATTATCCACCGATTGCGGTTCATCTATGATCACAATCGGTTTTGTATCTTGGATATAACGCATAGCACTTTCGCCATTCAGTCTATCTTGCGGAAGGTTGATAATATTTTCTGCTTTTTTAAATGCATCAATATTGATAATCATAATTTCAATATTGGTAGAGCTTGCAAATTGACGAATTTGCGAAAGATCTTTTGAATTATAAATAAAATAACGATAGGGCAGATTATCAAACTCTGCTTGAAAATGCTCTCTTGTTACCTGAAGTGATTTATATACCCCTTCGCGAATAGCAACACTTGGTACGACAATAATAAATTTGGTAAAGCCATAGCGTTGATTTAACTCAAAAATCGTCTTGCTATAAACATAAGTTTTGCCTGTTCCCGTTTCCATCTCAATAGAAAACTGCTTTTGCTCTAGCGTCTCACTCGCCAAGAGTTTATTGTTCTGTTGCACCTCTTGTAGATTTGCTAATATGCTTTCATCACTAATTAATAATTGATTACCACAACCAAATTCATTTAACGCTAATTGTCCTTGTTCTAAATGCAAGAAAATAGAAGAATTCCGTCGTGGTTGGCCTTTAAATAAATCAATGACGCTTTTAACCGCATCATTTTGAAATTCTTGTTGTTTAAATTTAAGTTTCATATCGCCGCCCCAATCGTCTCTCTATAGTTTAAATTTTATCAAAACTTACTTCATTGTCTTTAAAGATAAAATCGCAATTAATAAGCGCCTCATCACTTTTAAAGGCCGCATCAAGCGCTACGATTTTTACGGGCAAATACTTTATCATCTCTTCCGCATCTTCGGGTTCAAAGGGCGGGTCTATAGCTATAATTACCAAGACATCGCCTTCGCTCTCGCCTATATAATAGAATTTTTTGCCATTGATTGGTAAAGGATAAATTTTTAAATCCAGTGGCCAACCATATTTAAGTATGATTTCGAAGATAATATCTTGATGAGAGCGCTCGGGATTCACCCCCTGCAAAATATGATCCAAGCGCATTTGCAATTTTTCTTTAACATCAAGTGCATTCGGATCAATCGGGCTATCGTCCCATATGGAAAAGTTGGAACTATCGAGCTCTAGAACGCGAAATCCGGTGTCTAGAGGCTGCTCGCTTGTGAGTTCTGCTTCATGCTTTTGCTTGATTTGTGTACCAGCGCGGCGAATACGTTCGCTACCTATATCGCAGATAGTTTTATAACCAGCTTTATAGGCTTCGCTCTTTTCATCACATAATTCAGGCAATTGCACCATGATGAATTTGCGATTACCACCATCTTCGGCATTCAAAGCCATCACTGCATGCGCTGTTGTACTAGAGCCAGCGAAAAAATCGAGAATGATGTCGTTGTCACTGGTGCAAATGTGCTTTATTAAATACTCAAGCAGCGCAGTAGGCTTTGGATACTCCAATAATTTCGCACCCAGCAATTGAATCAATTCCGAAGAGCCTTTTTTGGTACTCCCAATCTCCAGAGGCAGCACTGTTTTCGGATGAACCGTATCTCTTTCTTTTTCATAGCAAACACGACCTTGCGCATTAAAATAAAATCGAGTGACTCTTTGTCCCTTACTATCAAAAGTTTCTTTTCCGCCCAGCCATGACATAAGCTGGTTCTTCATAGCCCACCCTGCTTTAATCGTTACATCTTCCGCTAATAAGCCATTCTCAAAGCGCAATTTACCTGCAACAACATATTGCTTCTCTGAGCCCCCCAACTCATCAGGAAACTCTGCATCTGTTCCTTCAAATTGAATGCTTCCTTTAGGAAACAATACTTCACTCGCTGGATTTGCAGCCGAGATTTTTTTTACTGCCCTATCACTGATAACTCCACCGTCTAAATCTTTAAAATAATTTAAGGCTGTCTTATATCTTGCGTAAACAAGAATATATTCATGCGACCGCGTGAAATGCCCTGCTTGCGTTCCGCTAGACAAATTCCACACCAATTGAGCAACAAAATTCTCTTCGCCAAAAACCTCGTCGCACACTTTGCGCAAATTATGCACCTCGTGATCATCTATTGAGATAAATATTACCCCATCGTCACGCAATAAGGTCTGTGCCAAACGCAAGCGCGGATAGATCATATTGAGCCAAGCCGTGTGAAACCGCCCCATTGTCTCAGGGTTCGATTTTGTCGTTTGGCTCGTCACTTCTTTATAGCGCGCAAGCGGGTCTTTAAAATCATCACCATAGATAAAATCATTACCCGTATTATAGGGCGGGTCTATATAGATCATCTTCACTTGGCCAAAATAAGCCCGCTGGATAAGTTTTAACACTTCAAGATTATCGCCCTTAATATAAAGATTATGTGTATTATCAAAGTTTACGCTCTCCTCGCGCTTCGGGCGCAATGTCGCAAATGAAGGCTTTTGAGCAAGCTTTAAACTTGCTCCTTTGCCCTTCCATTCAAATTTGAACTTCTCAAAATCATTATCAATATATTCGCCGCATAGATTAAGAAGCTGATCTATATTGAGCTTTCCCTCAGCAAAACATTGCGGAAAGGCTGCTTTTAACTTTTCTATGTCTGGATTAACTGGACTTTGACTCATGCCCTCTATTTTATCTTCACCTGCTATTATACTCATCTTTGCGCTTCTCCGTTACGCTTAGTATAAAATATGTCTATGAATATTTCTTTTGTACGTCGCAATTCCTTTTATCCTATTTATTTCTGTATCCTCTGCAAATTTACTTTCATGAAAAGTGTCGTATAAGCTGTTCTCTTTATTTTTTAAAGTTTCTTGTGCTTGTTTTATTTCTTTTTACTTACGCAAGTCAGCTAGATCAATTCGCATTACCACATGCGGCGATTTTATATTTTTTCTTGTGTGCTATTATGGCACTTACAAACATTATCAGTAAGCTTATCAATTGGCACAAGCACATCCAAAATATGTCTATCTTTTAGCCTTGTCCTATTTCTGACAAATCGAAGAGCTGTATCGTCAATTTGACGACATGCCACCATAGGTAATTTTAAAATTGCGTCACATGTGGCTTAGTCAAGCACATACAAGTACTATCACTGTCAACTAAAACATAAATTTCTTCATCATTTATTTCGATGCAATAAAAACCAATTTCTCAAGGGATTATGTCGGCATCCACTTCTAGTTCTCCCTTGTCCGTGCAAGCAAGATTTGCTAAAATACCTTTTACGGAGGGTAAAAACACCCTCAAACGTCCGACAACATGTTGAAAATCTTCCCCATGCTATAAAACGCTTTACCTTTATAGGTTTTATACTGTGCGTCAGATTCATAATAAAATATAGCTCTTATCATTTTGTCCCTGAATGATTTGGCCTTACCAATCATATAATTAGGATCGCAAACCATGCTTCTACAATCTGCCATAGGAATGTATTAATCTCTTGCACTCACTCCTTAAATATATTGCGGCATGATTTTTACATTATCAACAACGTTGGTATTCATTGCCAACCTTCATGACAATAAGCTTTAACAAAGCTTTCGCCTGCTTCTTTTTGTCATCCAGTGAGTTAAACTCCTAAGCCTTCTTCGGTGAATTTACGTCTATATATAGCGCCGCGTATTGGTTTTATCGCTTGTTTAAGCACCTTTCTTGTCCCCTGTCACCCTCTCATCCACGCCTTAAAAGGACAAAAAATAAATGGCCATTCCAATTGATGTCGGTAATATGCTTGGCAATAGCTTTCAAGCTTTTGTAAATCTTTCCCTCATATTGATAGCCTTTTGGCACCACAAGCACATGATGCGTTTGTCCTAAATAATCGTCACTGAAATAAGTGTGTCATAAGGCTTTGGACTCCTACATTGACGTATACTTTACAGTGGCTATTTCTTGCTCTAATTGTTTACAACTCATTGTCTAATCCTCTCAACACATGAATGTTCTATTTCCTCGATTAGTCAGAAATAGTGTGTGTTCACAAAGTTAGACCAAAATGCAATTATGTCGAAAAATAACCAACGCTCAGCGCAAAAAAACAATTTATTCTTTTGCATTGGATAGCTCACCCCCCTCCACGCTTAGAACCAATAAACCTAAGCTTATTGATCACGTTTTTCTGTATACCTCAATCGATCAAACACAATTTAAATAAACTCCTCAATAATGACGGTATCTGCTAACTATACGCCTAAGCTTGTTACTGCTATAAGTCTACCGCGCACCCAAAACGAGAAATTTATATCCTATTGAAAAAAATAATAAATTTAGAAGATCCCTTCTTAAACTAAGTCTCGACTAAATAAGATGGTTTGGGCATTTTTAGCAAAAAGAGAGAAAAATTCACTGTCTCAAGGAACTTGAGCTACGTTATCGATCATATGCAAAAAAGGCTGAGAAGTGCAGATTTCTTAAAGAAACAAAAGAAATGAGAATAGTTTTATAAAGGAAAATGGTACTGAACGCGATACATCGGTGCTAACGTTCTCTTTAAAAACACACAGATAATTACAACTAGCTTCAAAAAACAGCCTTACCAATGAAGTACTCGCTAGAGGGTTGCGTGCACAACACAATAATGACACACTGATTCCCGCAAGCGTGCTTCACATATTGTACGCATAGCCTGTACAGAGTCTACCGCTCCTAAATACTCAGACGTAATGCTATTGGATCGTACAGTGACCGCAGTTGCACCCTTAAACACCAGTTCCTACCATATCATAATGCTTGATAAAAGCATCGTGCCATCATAGCAACCGCTTTGCATATGGGTTCCACAACATAGTTCTACAAATTGTTGACGCATTGCCAAGCTAACAGTTTTCTTGCCCACCTACGCCAATGAGACCATCACTATCCTCTTTTTGAATCGTAAAACAAAATGATTTCCCATGAGCGATAAACCATCTGCTCAAAGTCCAGCTAGCTCAAACTCATAGCATTCTAAACCTTTAGGCTCGCTCTTCCCCCAAGGGGGCATAGTCAGATATATCACTTCCCTCACCTCTTCACGCGCTGGGATAAAAAAATCTGAAACTACGAGGCAACGCTGCATTTGTATGCAGCGTTGTTGTTAGGAATAAGCTTCTATTGAGATAGTTCTAATGGGAAGCACCCACAGCTAATGGTATAGGGATTAATTTGGATTCTTTCGAAATGCTATATATAAATTTAATGTGCCGCCCCAAAACACACCATCAGTGAACCCACTTAAAAGACCAAAAAGAAGGTTAAAATCAAATGCATATTTCAAATCAGGTACAACCTTGAGAAAAACAATCAATGTGAATTTGATGACAAAAGCGATAAGAATAAATATCAGCGTCAACGGCGTACCATGCCGAATAATTAAATCCGTTCCCTCTTTGATTTTTAAACGCGGAGTGGCACGCCAGAGCAACCAGCCAACGCCAACGCCGATCATCAGCCCTGCCAACATTGAGATTGCTCCCCAGCGCGGGAACGCCAGCTGGTTAATCACATCGCTTGCGCCCAAAAAAAGAAAGACTAACGGCAAGAGAAAAAGGCGGTAAACCTTCGTTTCCCTATCTTTCAATGCGATTATTCCCCTCGCAATGAGAAAAATAAGCAAAATCCAGGCCCATAAAGGGGTTCCAGTCAGAATGTTAAACAATGACATATTATGCTCCATGATGTTTGATGCGACAAAAATATTATATGATGTTAGGAAGATATTTAGAAAAAAGAATACCAACCCAAATTAAACCCATAGTGATTAACCAAATCTGGGGGGAGCATGTAAAAAAAGCCCCTAGAAGACCATTGGCAAAAAAGATGATTACCCAAATCCATGTAATATATTTATTGATGAGATAAAAGAGGATATGTTTGCGTTTTTCTTCAGAAACACCAGCAGGAGCATAAAAAATGGTAAAGGGTTTCTTTACCAGCAAGCTCATCAATGAAACCAGAGCAAGTGACAGATAGCAAAAAACTGTGGGGTAGTTCAGTAAAAGTGTAGACCATCCAGCGAAATAATTAACAAACAGGACAATAAATGCCAGAATGTTCGTAATCATCACGGATTCTCCCTGTCGGATAAATTTAATATTCAGAGCAATAATTAATAATAAAAGCACAGTCAAGATGAGAGAGCATTCGACCAGAGTTAAAAAGTTTCCATTGATAACCCAGGAGTAAATACTCCACGGAATAAAAGAGATTATTATGTTAAACATGGCGCATCCTCCTTTTTATATTTGATAGAAAACTTACCGCAAGTGCTTCGTTTTTTAGTTTCCGTATGAATATAAAAAACGCCACCCGGTTCACCCTCTGTATCCTGTTTAATGGTCAACTGATAGGTATCTCCCGGATAAACTGCTTCAATGAACTTTACTTTTTTCAGCGCAACAGATGCGATATTTGTCGCCCTACCCTGCGTGGCCAAAGCCAGAACCATCTCAATCAATAGTGAACCAGGACATACGGCGCGGGAGGGGAAATGTTCCTCAAAAAGCGGGTGATGCGCATTAAATGAAAAAGTACAAGAATCTCCGGTTACGGAGGAAATCTTACATAAATCGCCTAGTAATGGAAGAGCGGCTTTCTCAGAACACGAGCCAAGGAAGTAGACCTTACTGACCATGATGATTGCCTGCGCAATAACGGCCTTTCCATTGTCATATGTGCTAGCCTTACAGTGAATACGATAGGCCTCATTAATGCGTTCAATATGTCCTTCAACGCATAACCGATCGCTATCAAAATGGGTGGTAGAGAAAAACTGTTCAACCATAACAGGGAGATAGCGATAAGTAAGATCCGAGTTTTTAGTCACCACGGTGGCGAATCGAACTGAAAACTGATGCAAGGCTTCGAGTAACAAGCCCTGTTTCAAATAGTTATGGGCTAAATTCCAGTGAGAAATATCGATTTGCCCGCAAGCACGCATCGGTGCGGTTAAGGTGATACTCTGACATATCCCCAAGAAATTTGGCTCGGTGCGATGCTTTATAGCCATAATTTGGGGACCTTTTTATATTTTTTTCTTAAATCCTTTGATGATAAACCGAAGGAATGAGCACTAAACCGCGCTTGATAGTGCGCGAGAAGTATCGGCATACGACAAACGAAAAAAGCCAACAATCCCAGCTCAGAAGCAGCCCCATGTTTGCTCATGATGCTTGCAATTAGAAAATCGACATTGGGTTGCAGTCCTGTATTGTCCAAAATAGATCGCGCAAGCGAACTGAAGGGGCGCATAGGCGCCTGAAAGCGTGAAAAAAAAGAAATCAACCCGGACATCCCGTTGCATAATCGAATGACCAAACCCTAGCCAGGGTTTGTTTTTGCAATAATGCGTTACCACCGCCTCAAGATTCCCAGCTTCAATCTCATGGAGGACACTAGAAAGTCGCATGATAGCATATTTTTAGGCTCCCATATGCGCGTGGCCAGTAGCACACCCTCCCCCCAATTAGTGCAGAAATGACGTCGCTCTTGGTACTGGACGCGTTACGTCGGTGCTAACCTTCTCTATTTTTTGCAGAACAGAAAGCGCGTATCAGGCTCTCTAGCCATACTTAGAGTACGCAAAGTTATTCATCACTCTACAACACTTTAAGCGCGCAATTTTATGTTTTGTATTAAAGGATTTTTGCTTTCAAAATATACGAACAATATCACACAAAGTAGAATAAACAAGCTGCCCCCAACATTAAACCAAACCTTCTCTGTAACCATCACTGTTGCACCGAAACAGTTAACAATAGCGTGGACAAAAAAAGGCGCACACGCATAAAATTTAGAGCGCGTAACAACACCACGATACGCCAAGCATGTATTGAAAATATGCATAAGTATGACGCTCATTAAAGCACACAAAAAAATACTCGCTTGCGTCCAGGAATAAAAAATTACATATTCACCGGCTAATAACCTAGATCGAATAGGCCAGCCATTATAAACAAGGAAAGGCCCTAGCGCCTTATAAACTAATTCGCATAACCCCCAGCCTATGCCAATATTCAGCGGCAAACGCCACAAAAAACTAGGCGAGCACCGATAAAACTTAGTAACTAACCAACGACGCATAGCTTCTTCTGCTACAACAAAAAAAACCGTAAATGTTAAAAATAAAAAAACAAGCGCCAGCCCCTGCTCTGCACGACTCTTGGTTTCAACAATACTCATCATATAAAGCGTTTTTATTACAGATTGCTCCCAAAAAGCAATAAGCCCGCCAGCAATGCAGCTAGCAACAAACCATCCCACAGCACCAGCGACAACCAATTTGAACTTCAGAAAATGATGAAACACACATAGAAGAAAAACAACGCCAAGCACTTGCAGTAAACGTAAGGCATCAAGTTTATGTTCTGTTTCCGAGTAACGCCATACTAACAGAACAATCACCCCAAAAACTATGCCGCTCAACAGCACATTTATCCAACTAAACGTAGAGCGAAAAAAATTATAAATGACAGCGCCATAAATAAGGCCTGCGAGAAGCGAAGTAATAAATAAAACCAACATTATTATGCCCCCTCATTTACTACAACGTAACTGCTATTTTTCTTCATGGATAATCTGTCTTGCACAAAATCATAAATTTGCCGCATAAGAGCAAACATAAGAATAGTAGCGATTGTATAATGCCCAATTGCAAGAAGTTCTGGCTCAGCGGCCTGCCATGAAAAGCGCGCCCAAGCCGCCAAGCATTGTAAAAGCAGGATAAGAACAAAAAAACGCCATTTCTTGTCAAGGCAAACCACAAGCATTAAGAAAGTTGATAAAAGATTCAGACCTATAATAAACGCATAATATATTACCGTCTCAAGTAAAGAAAGTAAGGCGTCCCTATCAAGACTAAAGGCCCCTTTTAGGATTTTCACAGCTTCTGGTAGAGATGTAAGCAGTACAAGCCCTATAGCAGCCCCCCAAATCCCCATTCCCACGCCCAGTCCTGCCTCTACACCATTGCCATTATCTTCTGCCACCCAATGAGAGAGCAAAAAAAACTGCATAATCGCCATGCCTATAGGGAATAGACCAACAGCAAAAACAATATTAGGCGTACTATAAGCAGAAAAATCTAAAATCAAACTGCCTATCATAAGCATAAAGCCGTATAGAAAAAAAATCAAAAGCACATAACAACCAGCGCTTGACCCAATAATCGCCTTCGTGCCTTTAAACGTTTTAACCAAAGAGAGTAACCAGCGGTACCCCAATATAAGCGAAAGCGCCAAAACATAATAAGGAAAATAACTCGTAGCGCCATAAACATAAAGAAAAACAAGACACAAAACAACGAGCAAGAAAACCAAATGTTCAACCAATGTTTTTTTCTTCATCAAAGGAAAAATAATCAGCACCAGACAAAAAACGGCGCCGATAACAGATAATGTCAATTTGTCAAGCATTATTGCAAACCTCAAAAATAGAATTTATTAATATTGCATAGCCTGAAGAAATGTCAAACATAAACAAAAGACCAACCGCAAAATGAATTACAAAAGGCAGATAGAAATAGACCTTGCGCTTATCTTGGAAACCAAGATACATAAAACGCGTATTTACAACATGCATCAATACAATCATGCCCGCGGCAATAAGATAGCTGATCGCTTGTGGACAAGATTCAAATGCGACATAGCCCACCATTTGTGGCGCCCTATCAACACGGTAATTCAAGTAAAGAAAAAGAGCTGGGAGGGTCTTATAGCATAAGTCTAGAACACCCCCACAGCCTAGCCCGAAATAAAGGACCTCACGCGCAGCTAATTCTGGCTTATATACGCGAAGCAACCACAAACGCAAAAGCTCTGCAGTTAAAACTGATATCAAAAGGATAAAAAAGGGATAGTTTGCAGCAACCAAACTCATGTAATGCACCACCTGCTGCTGGCTATTATTAGCAGCAGACAAAGCAGGCAATGGCAACAAAGAACTCAAATATATAAAACCTGCCCCAATACACAAGGTAGCAACTGCACCACAGAACCCAAGAACTAAATATTTATATAAGTAGTGCTCGTGCAGAATTAAAAGAATGCCAAGATAACATACCAAAAGCAAAGATAAGTCTGGAAGCCCACTTTCACTATGTGGATAAGCGAAGATGATAGCGCAGGAAAGGCCAGCTAGCCCCCCCAAAATGACGTGCTCGCCCAACAAGCCATTGTTTTTAAGGAGACGAGGGCTGGAACTTATCCCAAAACTAAGCAGCATTCCAAAAATTAAGTCAGACATATAATTTCCTTAAAGCGCCTTGCCCTCCCAAGCATACCAAGATATTATTGCGGGAGAAAAACTCCCTGCTAAGAGGCTGATAGCGTACCCCTTAGCAGGGTCCTTTACCTTGTTAAAAAAGCCAGGTCAAACAACAATTTCACCACTTAGAGCGAACACAATCCTAACTAGCTTTAGCAATACCCGCGGCTGCGCCACGGGACCCCGCCTACTATTGCTCCAGAAACTGCCTCTCCTGGGTTGGCTGCTCTAGGCTTTAGGATAACCCAAAGAACTATAGTCTCCTATCTTCTCACTCAGTTTTCTTTTTAAACGGGTTAATCACGCTAAGCTTCACATTCTTTGATTTAATGTAACGCGCGCACACATAAACAACAAACAGCAAACAAATCCAACTTCTAACCATTCCATAGTCATCATCTGTATGAACAAACGCTACATAATAAGAAACAAAGAGGCTAAAAAACAGCTCTGCAAGAACATCAAGGACCAACCAATAATATTTCTTTGTAGTAACAAAGAGAACCATCAAAAATGTCAAAAAAACTTGGCCCGTTAGAATAGCAAAACCAAACACTGCATAATCAAACATTTTTTTCACTGCCTCCCTGTTTGCAAAACCTATCTGTTGATAGATTTCTCGAAGGTCTGATAAAAGCAGTGATGACACAAAAAAGACACCTATGGCAAACCCACAGCCAATGCAAATGCTTAAATCTAGCACTGACATAGATTTTTCCTTCAAAGCTTTAGCAATTAGGACATAGCGAGCCCCCCCTATCATCAACGGAATAATGAAAAGCAGATAAATATAGCCCGAAAGCTGCAGATCAAAAAAATCTAACAGAAGGTCATCACTCATAACAATAAAACCAGCTGCGATGAAAAAAATGGGGCAACTTGCGATAATGGCCAAACTAAAGCATTTTATATTGTTTACTATATTGGGTATAAATTCAATGCAAAAAGAAAGAAAGAACATAATTATAATAACAGGAGGAGATGTTATGGGCACACCAACTATATACTCAAAGGCATACATGAGGGGAGGAGCAACCAATGCCACCACTATGAATGCAACTATGTTCTCCCTGCCTAACATGCTTTTTCCATTAATAGCAATAGTTTTTAAGAATAGATACATGCCAAAACACAAACAAAAATAAGCGAGCACTAAACCAAACGCGCCCATAGCTCCTCCTGTACAATATTTCAAACATAAAGGTGGCACCTTTTACAGTACCACCATTCTAGGCTTTAGGATAACCCAAAGAACTACATCAAAAGTGCATCAACATCCCACCACCTGAATTAGCAAAAGATTGACCCAAAAACTGTGTGCCACACTGGGCAGCAGCCACACCATAACCAGCATAACCGCCTATGGTGTCTCCGAATTCATTGCCTACAATTTGCCCAAAGCCTGCTGAGGTCATGGTAGCCATAGGATTACGCCCCCCTGCCCATCCTGCGAAAAAACCACCCGCAAGGCCAACCTTACCACCATACTTGCTACCAAACGCAGTACCAGAGTTATATTTGCTACTAAAATTATCGGCACTGCAATAATCGTGCGAACGATTTGAACTTCCTATTTATTTTCTCCAATTTAGTGCATAAATAAATCCCCCAAGGTTACTTATGTCCCCGCGCCAGAATGGCTTACCATAATCAACCACCGAAACACCCCCTAGAGATATGAATGCACTTTCATGCAAGTTCGCATTTATAATATATAGTTGACAAAATCAAGGATATTGTGTCAAAAATATGGCGTATTTTAGTAAATTTATGCTTACTTATTTTATGTGTTTAAACTTAATAGTTTATATTATGAGCAATAATAATGAAAGTTAAATAAGATTCTCTTGGTTTACAAAATATACTAAAAGTATGTAAATATACTGATAGAGATATTTATTGTTGCAATTGCAATCAGAATTATAGATTTAGTTAACCCGTTTATATTTCAAGCGATTATTGATCGTATCATTCCGTTTTGGACAAAATTTGAGAAAAATCATCCGCGCAAGGTCTCTGCTCCGTGACAGCTCACACGCAAAAAAGCCCGCCAAGCACGGCTTTTAACCGCCTCACAAAACGCCAAAAATAAGAATTAGAAAAGTTGTAACAAGACAAATGGTACGGTTGGTGGGATTTGAACCTACGACCTCTGGTGCCACAAACCAGCGCTCTAACCAACTGAGCTACAACCGCATAAAAAGCAAATGTATCATAACTGTTCACGATTTCGTAAACATTTATTCTTCGCTTATGTGACATAAGGAAGATCAACAAAGTTTGCAAGCCCCTTTAAAAAAATCTCGCAATTTTTTGTGAAGAAAAAAGCGTTTTTTTACAAAGAACATTTTGCCCAATGCTCAAGACTATGATCACGATAGTCTTTTATGTTATCAACACCGTCTTGTTGCATCATCTGCAAAATCTCTTGCAGAATAGTTATAGCAAGATTTGGACCTTCATAAACCATCCCACTATATAATTGAATTAAATCTGCACCAGCTTTTACTTTTTCCAAAGCGGTTTGTGCATCCTTTACACCGCCAACACCAATAATTGCAATGTCCTTCCCTAATTTTTTACGCATTTTTGCAAGCACAATAGTAGAACGCTCAAAAAGTGGACGTCCAGAAAGCCCCCCCTCTTCATTACTGAGGTGACTATTGCTAAGACCTTGGCGTGCAAGAGTTGTATTAGAAACAATCAGTCCATTAAAATCAGAAAGTTTTATTTCTTCAGCAACATCATCTAATTCTTTCTCTGATAAATCGGGTGCAATTTTTAAAAAAATAGGAATGGAGAATCCATGCTTGTTCTCTTGCTCATTTCGCGCTTGCGAAACTGCACTCAACAAAAGATGCAAACTGTCACGGGCCTGTAAATCACGTAAACCTGGTGTATTGGGAGAAGAAATATTAACCGTAAAATAATCAGCAACATCATAAAAATGAGCAATACCAACAGTATAATCATCAATCTTATCGACCGTATCCTTATTGGCTCCAATGTTGACTCCTACAACACCAGTTTTTTTACGCGCACGCAATCTGTTGTAAACAACTTGATGTCCATCATTATTAAAGCCCATTCTATTAATAATCGCTTCATCTTCTTTTAAACGAAAAAGCCGTGGTTTAGGATTTCCAATCTGAGGCTTTGGTGTCACTGTCCCAATTTCAGTAAAACCAAATCCTAAACGAAAAATACCATCCACAACCTCTGCATTTTTATCAAATCCCGCTGCTAAACCAATAAAATTTTCAAACTCAAGACCAGAAACAGTTACACACAAACGTTTATCGATAACCTTTTGACAGCCATTTAATCCACTTTTCAGCCCGAGAATCGCTAAACTGTGTGCTTGCTCTGGATCCAACATAAATAAGGCAGAACGGCCAATACAACGAAAAAAACTCATCAATCCTTCTCCACAACATAAAAATGATCTATCGCACCTCACCTATATCTTTTAACACAAAAGATCACCAATCAAAGAGAGCATATTATCCAAATAACATTTCCCTTCTAGAAGAAAATTCATTACACAATAGCCATACATGTTTATTTGATGTATACTGTATAAAAAATTTTTATTCTTAAAAAACGTTTCTCTTTTTCGACATTTTTTAAAGATTAAAATGTGAATCCTAATCTTATAGAATGCAGCATGGATTGAAACATCAATGGCTCTTCACCATAGCCATGGTTTTGTGACATCTCATGCAGTAAAGCTCATAATTCTCTTAAAAATGCACGCAAATTATCCCTATTCCCACAGTTCCTTTGTGTGATATTGTTGCCAATAGAAACAGAGCTTGCTCTATAAAGCTATTTTTCCTAGCATTTATAGAATACATAGTTCATAAAATTATCTAAATTCATACTATTGTTGCGCTATTTATTAGCAACAGGGTATTCAATCATTTGTACTCTATTGATAAAATTTTAAAGAAACTGCATTGTTTGCTTTGCCATTTCTGATGCGCTAAATATAATTCTGCATCTATAAGTGCTCTGTCTAACATATATTTTAAGTAATGACAGTTGATCATTGAACTCCCACCTATCATACCAACGATTTCCAAACCAAAATGATCTTGCAAACCCTAGAGCTCTGCTATTTATAAACTAATACAATCTTCCAGTAGATGAAATGTGTTTCTTCCATCAGAATTATCGCCATTTTAGCTCATGCACCCCAGTAAAAATAGCTTTTAGATAAGCCATAATGCCCTCCTAATTGCCATTATCGCTTACTAAATTAAGAGGAACTAAATTATAAGTTTTCTCCTGCCTCATCTATCCATTTCTTCCATCAATACTGAAATATATTTTTTATTTAAAAATTATCTTTTTATAACAATATGTTATACCAATATATGCACTTCATCTGAGAAGTGTCCTGATAGCTCAACTTTCAACGCTGCTCATTTTGTGGTATTCTGTGAAAATCTTTTTTTTAATGTTATCATAAAAATCTTGAGGCAATTATATAAATTAAGTTACGGTTTTCTACTTTCTGTTGAAAAAAGCAGATATAGTTTTTATCAAAAAAGCTTTTCTCTCAGAAAGGTTCTATGTACATTCAAATAGAGCCCTAATGCTCGTTATTAAACCTTATAAAGTTCTTTGAAAATAACATTAATATTGTAATATAATCCTAAAAATAAAATCTGCCCTTTCCTTTTTCATCAAAAGCGGTAAGTAAATTACCGTATATCGCTTACATAAAGGGGAAAACGCAATGCTTAAAGAATTCAAAGAATTTGCCCTAAAAGGTAATATGATTGATCTTGCTATCGGTGTGATTATAGGAGGTGCTTTTGGTAACTTGGTTAACTCAATTGTCAATGATATTTTTATGCCAATCATTGGGCTGATTACAGGTGGAATTGATTTTTCTAATATGTTTATTCAACTTGCTGGCGAAAAACAAGCAACATTGAGTGCCGCCAAAGCAACTGGAGCAACCATTAGCTATGGACACTTTATTACTTTACTTATCAATTTTCTCATTATCGCTTGGGTTCTTTTTTTATTCGTTAAAGCTATGAATAAAATCCGTAGAAAAGAAGAAGAAAGCCCAAAAAAAACGTCTTCAGAAGAACAACTTTTAATAGAAATTAGAGATCTTTTGGCTAAGAAAAAATAATTTTATGCAAGATTTACATCATGGAACACGAGGAAAAAACATTTCCACAGTTGTTCCATGATTGGGTTTTGAGAACAATAAAAATTGTCCCCCTCTTTCTTCCACCATTGCTTTACACATTGGGAGGCCTAAACCTGTTCCTATAAAAGCGCTATCACCAGATCGGCCATCTTTGCGCTCTACTTGACCATAAGGCTGCAGTGCCTTTATAATCTCTTCTTCGTTCATCCCTATACCATTATCACTCACTGAAATTTTTACACGTTCTTTTCTATAAGAAACGTGAACAATGATCTGTCCACCCAAAGGTGTAAAACGAATAGCATTGGAAAGAAGATTCCATATAATCTGGCGAAACACTTGTTGTGATACAGGAATAAATGGAACATGAGGTGGAGCAACAATACGCATGATAATGCCGTTCTGATTGGCTTGAGTTTCAAGAAAAGCTATCGTCGCACGTAAACAAGATATCACATCAAATGTTTCAGAAATAATGGAAGAATCAATCTGGTTATTGGAAACAGAATAATTTATCTTCGAGCACTCTAGTAATTGATTAATCAGCAATAATATATGTTTTCCAGAGGAAATAATATCGCGTAAATATCCACGATAGCGCTCATTTTCTATCGAACCAAAACGGCCTTCTCTCATAATTTCTGCAAAACCAATAAGAGCATTCAAAGGTGTTCGTATTTCATGAACAACCCCAACAATTTTATCCTCTTCTGCTTTTTTTCCTCCTGATGGAACTATTTGTGCCCTATCACGCAACATAACAGCATAATTGCCTTGCTGTGCCAAAAATACAATCGTTATCAAAACGGTTATATTTTTATGATTTTTCGTCATTAAATCAGCTGTTTCTCTGCGATTTAAAACCTGATTTTTCCCCTCCACACGGATTGATTTAAAATATTTTTCAACAAAAAATCGGCTTTGCAAAGTAAATAATGAAGAGAGTGGCTGTCCTCGTAGTTCATTTATTTCATAACCCATTAATGCTAAGGCTGCCCTACTTGCTGATTGAATAAAGCCCTCTTCATCCAACCATAAAACACCATCTGTTGCTGTATCCAACAATGATAAAACTGCTGCGGGCTCTTTTACGAGAGCTTGTTCTATAGCATTTACCGGCAATGTTTGTGTATATGGTAACTGAATAGCTGTTTCTTCAACTAATTTTTTTTCTTTTACCGATGAATTCAATTCATCACGTAATTTCTCTGCAATTTCATGAAAAGCTGAACGTTCTATCTCCGTAAGACATGGCATTTCTGTTTCCAGCTTTTCATCTATTTTTTCTTGGACTTCTTTTCGTATTTTTAAAACACCAAAGCCACGAAACCCCTTAAGCTGCTTTTTAACATCAAAAATTGGCAAAGCCGACAACTCAACATCAAGCCATTGTAAGCAACCATCAACAGGCCATTGAACAATCTCTTTACTCCAAGGCATAGCAGCTTCAATAAAATGACTGAGAACCAGATATCGATCATCATTAAATTGATGAGCAAGCTCATGAAAGCTACATCCTAAAATAGAGGAAGAGAGAGGACCAACAACTTCAGCTAGCTCTTTTGAGACTTCACAAAATAAACCATTATGATCGATTTCCCACGTAAAAGGCCGAGGCAAAAGCTCTGGTGTAAAACGAAAAGCTCCTTGCTGACATTTTAATTCATTTGTATTTAACTTCAATTCATCTGCTTTTAATGGCATAACTAAAACTAAAAAGTGTTGGATTTACTCTCAAATAAATAATGCTAATTTGTTTACAATTACCTGTTCTGGTTAAAATAACTTGATATCTCATATCAATTGTCTGTAGCAAAATTTTGACTGTTTCATCAACAAAACAAGAATAAAAGAATCCTCCAACTCCTGTTGCTTATTCACCCATTATTGTAACAAACTTGTTACAATAATGGTAACATCTCCCTCGCATAAATAGTACTCAAAAAGAATACACTTATTTTACGCATTCATGTGCCTGTTTTAAAAAGATATCCCCCAAGCTCCCCAAGCTTATTTTACGACGGCATCCGTAAATGGTAGAATGTAAAGGCCCGCATAACAGATAGCAAGGCATTGTACATTACATTTTTATGCTTATAAAAGAGCTGGTTAGGACCATCATTATACTAATTTTAACCCCTAATGTCACCAATAGTTCTTGGCATTTGAAGGCGTTCATAAGCGGCATTTTTATTTCTTTTTTTTAACTTTTTACCCCTACATTCATTACGATACGCAAGAAAATCGTTTTATTTGTTTCAACAGAAACAGATTTGAAATAAAAAAATCTTACGATATTTGAAACTTTCATTCAATATTTATAATGATAAATTATTATTATAAATCAATAAATTGCATTATAAAAATAGAAATTAAAATTTCTTTTTCAAATAAAGTTTCTCGTAAGAACACCTTTCTTGTACCAATAATATCAAATAATAACAAATTTAGCATAGTGCTTTAAAACACCCAATGCAACAAAACTTGCATATTAGATACTCTTCTTATGATGCTCTCCATAATCCCCAAAAGACCTTTCTTTCATCAGAACCGCTATAGAAGAGAAAACAAAAAAATATACCACTGCATTATTTAACCAAAGAATTTTTCTGCAATCAGAAAAGAGAACAAAAATCATCTGTTCTCATATAAAGATTTGTTTAATTTCTTTACATCCCAGATCATCTAGAAATGTTAAAAATACCTCCCCTTTTGGTATCAGCAGTCAAAAGATCACTTTTGTTTTATTACTCTTCATTCAATTTTTTAATATTATTATAAATACATGGTCACATCTGCTTTAAAAAATAAAACAAGCATTCGCTATTTAAATAATGTCTGTCAAACATTTTAAAAATCCCACATTTTAATGTGCTTTTTTATTTCCCTGTATTGAGTAAAATTTCACGTTTTCCCACATGATTAGCGGCTCCAACAATGCCGTTTTCTTCCATCCTCTCAACAAGAGAAGCTGCTTTATTATAGCCGATTGAAAGTCGGCGCTGAATATAAGATGTTGAACATTTTTTATCACGCATAACAATCTTTACAGCTTGATTATAAAGCTCCTCTCCCTCTTCATCAAAATTTTCTTCCTCAGAAACTTCAACCGTTGAATCGGCAGAAGCATCCTCTTTGTTATCATCTTCGTTATCTGTGACGGTTGCTAAATAATCAGGTTTTCCTTGCAGTTTAAGATGTGCAACAATGGATTCAACTTCTTCATCAGAGACAAAAGGTCCATGAACGCGTACAATACGCCCCCCACCCGCCATATGAAGCATATCTCCTTGACCTAAAAGCGTTTCAGCACCTTGTTCACCTAGGATCGTACGACTGTCAATTTTTGATGTCACTTGAAAAGAAATGCGGGTAGGAAAGTTCGCTTTAATTGTCCCTGTGATAACATCAACAGAAGGGCGCTGCGTTGCCATAATAAGATGAATACCAGCCGCACGCGCCATTTGTGCTAGGCGCTGAATGGCATTCTCTATTTCTTTCCCTGCCACCATCATGAGATCAGCCATCTCATCAACAATCACAACAATATAAGGAAGCTGCGTAAGATCCATGGCTTCTTCATGATAAAGCATTTCCCCTGTTTCCTTATCAAAACCCGACTGTACAGTACACATGATCGTTTCACCTTTTTGAGCCGCAAGTGCAACACGTGCATTAAAACCATCAATATTACGTACACCTAACTTAGCCATTTTGCGATAACGCTCTTCCATTTCACGAACCGCCCATTTTAAAGCTGTTACCGCTTTTTTAGGATCTGTTACAACAGGTGTTAAAAGATGTGGAATGCCATCATAAACAGAGAGCTCTAGCATTTTAGGATCAACCATGATCAAACGACACTGTTTTGGTGTCATACGATAAAGAATCGACAAAATCATTGTATTAATTGCTACAGACTTGCCTGATCCTGTTGTTCCTGCAACCAATAAATGAGGCATTTTTGCTAATTCTACAATGACCGGCTCACCACTAATCCCTTTCCCCAAAGCAAGAGCAAGTTTAAATTCACTTTCACGAAAAGAACGTGTTTGAATTAATTCCCGTAGATAAACGGTTTCACGAACCGCATTGGGTAACTCAATCCCAATAACATTCCGTCCAGGAATGACAGCAACGCGTGTAGAAATAGCAGACATAGAACGCGCAATATCATCAGAAAGATTAATAACGCGCGATGACTTTACACCCGCAGCAGGCTCAAATTCATACATTGTAACCACTGGCCCTGGATGTACATGGATAACTTCACCCTTAATGCCAAAATCTTCCAAAACACTTTCCAAAAACCCAGCACCGCGTTCCAATGTTTCCTGAGGAATCATCGTACCTTCATGAAAAACAGGTTCCTGTAATAAATTGATCGGAGGAAACTCATAAGCATCACTGTCAATAGATTGAATATTTTGCATAAAAGCAGAATCATAATTGCTTAATGGCACGCGGGCAGATTGCAATATTTTCGTTTTACCGTTTGTTTGCATCACAGACAAATCTTTTAAATTTGGTGTGACATTCTTTGTTATGCAGTCGACAATATTATTATTGGTTTTTTTCGTCTCTATATTAGACTCAGCGTCGCTTAGTGCCACAGTATCGTTTAACGCCCTTGCATTACTTAACGTATGAGCGGAATCTTCAACAGAAAGCTTAGAATGACATTCTTTAGTAATATCATTATTCGTATGCATTAAATCAGAAATTTGCTCAACGCCTCGCATCCTTTCCGCTGGAGATTCTGATGTAATTGAATCATAGAGTTGCGGAAAGCGGTATTCGAGAACACGGTAAAGAGCAGTTATTGACTCATCAAAGATAGAAGGAATATCGGATGTAATTTCATTTGTCGTGTCAATCGATGTTTGATCCTCTTTTGAAGTTTGAGTATCCATATGTTCAAATATCAAAGATACGCATTCAAAAAATGCATCATCGGAAAGATGCCAAGCAGGATTCATTTTTTGTAGCATATTTTCTACTGGTAATTTATGCTCTTGTTTACCCTCCTCAAGTGGGATATTTTCTGATGGTATACGAGTAACTTGTCGTGACAACTGCTTCAAAACTGTTGAATGACAAACCGACGTTTTATTTTCTATTGATTGAGGATTAATGACTTTTTTTGTCGATGAAACGCTTGTTGTTTTCTTGTTACAACGTGCAATATCTGTATCTGTAATTTTTTTTTGATCTTGCTTCGTAAAAATTTTAAACTGCTTTGCAAAAACTGGATCTGTTTCTATACGACGACGCAAAATCTCAACTTCTGGGGTTCGCGTGAAACGGACATTTTTTCCGAGGGTAAATGCCTTTTTCCATACTTCCGGATAAGGAAATATCTCCGTAATCTTAACAGATAAATCTTCTCTTGATGCACCTTTCGTACCATCATCAGAAAAAGAAGGCGTAGAAATAGATTTTGTTTTCGAATTATGCATGGCACCCAACAAATTTATAGCAATGAGAAAAATAACCTTTTCAAAAAGAATTCGTAGAAACTATCATACGAAGGTTAATAACCTTTTGCTGATGGTCACTTTTTAATGAAAAAAATAATGCCATAATGCATATTCATAATCCCCCTTCTGCATATTTACGATATAAATATTTACGATATAAATTGTCTCGTTTATGATGTCATAGAGCTCGTATTTCATTTGTTTTGAAGAAAACTTCAGGAAAATTGTCTATAGCCCTCTTTCTCTCCTATTTCATAAAAGCAATTAGTCCCAATAATACAAATGGGTATATAAGCATTGCTCTATTGAATTCTCCATGCTCAATTATCATGATACAATCTAATTTCTCGCGTTTTTATGAGATTACCCTTGTTATCCTCGTTTAAAACGGCTTAGACTAAGATAATCATAATTAAATAAACACAAATAGAAAAAAGGGAGTGAATTATGTTTAATAAACGGAAATTTTATATCAATGGTCTATGGGATGACCCAAGAACTCCTCACGATTTTGACGTCATTAATCCATCAACAGAAGAGGCTTGTGCTGTCATTAGCCTTGGAAGTACAGAGGATGCCGATAAAGCAATTAACGCAGCCAAAGAAGCGTTTCAAAAATGGAAAACAACGTCACCAAGTGAGCGTCTTAGGTTCGTTGAAAAAATTCTAAATATCTATGAAAAACGTTCTAAAGACATGGCAAAAACCATTTCAATGGAAATGGGAGCACCGATTGATATGGCTCTTAATGCGCAAACTGCAACTGGCAGTTCCCACATTCGCAATTTTATCGAAGCTTATAAAGAGTTTTCGTTCCAAGAAACTTTAATAAAGGGAAATGAGCAAGCAATTCTTCACTACGACCCTATCGGCGTCGTAGGATTAATTACACCATGGAATTGGCCCATGAATCAAGTAACTCTTAAAGTTATCCCTGCTCTCTTGGCTGGCTGTACCATGGTATTAAAGCCCTCTGAAATTGCGCCTCTTTCTGCTATGCTTTTTGCTGAATTTTTAGATGAAGCCGCGCTCCCTGCAGGTGTTTTTAATTTAATCAATGGTGATGGTGCAACTGTCGGCTCTTACCTCTCAGCACATCCAGATCTAGAAATGATTAGCTTTACTGGTTCAACTAGAGCAGGAAAAGATATTTCTAAAAATGCTAGCGCTACTTTAAAAAGAGTCTGTCTGGAACTTGGGGGAAAAGGAGCGAATATTATCTTTGCTGATGCCGACTCAGATGCTATTCAACGTGGTGCGCGACATTGCTTTTATAATAGTGGACAAAGCTGTAATGCACCGACTCGTATGCTTGTGGAACAAAGCATCTATGACAAAGCCATAAAAATAGCTAAAGATATTGCAGAAACAACAAAAGTAGGACCAAATTTCCAAGAAGGAAATCATATTGGTCCCGTCGTTTCAAAAAAACAATATGACAAAATTCAAGATCTTATCCAATCGGGAATTGATGATGGTGCAACTCTTGTTGCAGGCGGAACTGGTTTACCAAGAGGAATTGAACGCGGTTATTATGTCCGTCCAACAGTCTTTGCTGATGTAAAACCTCATATGCGTATTTTCAAAGAAGAAATCTTTGGTCCAGTTCTCTCGATTCTTGCTTTTAATACAGAAGAAGAAGCTGTCGCTTTAACGAATGACACTGAGTATGGTCTTACAAACTATATTCAATCACAAGATCGCAACAAATGTCGTCGTATTGCGGCACAAGTACGCTCTGGTATGGTAGAAGTTAACGGACATGGATTACCTAGTGGAAGCTATTTTGGAGGTGTAAAATTTTCTGGACGCGCCCGTGAAGGGGGACATTGGGGAATTAAAGAATTTCTCGATAGTAAAGCAATTTCGTACTGGTAAAATCTTATTAAAAACTTAATAGGAATCGTATGGTAATACAAAAAATAACGGATGAAGGTGCTCTTGGGCAACGTCTTGATCAGTGGCTCGCAAAACAATATCATAATGTGTTCTCACGTTCGCGTTTGCAAACCCTCATCCGTGAAGGCTATCTTAAAATTGATGGTCAATTCATAAAGGAACCAAAAACAAAATTAAGACCTAAGCAAATAATTGAATTGGCAATGCCTGACCTTCGTGATGCAGAACCTAGTGCTGAAGCTATTGCATTGGACATCCTTTTTGAAGATGATCATATCATTGTTATTAACAAACCAGCAGGTCTTGTTGTTCATCCTGGCAATGGAAATTGGACCGGTACGTTGGTTAATGCCCTTATCTATCACTGCGGTAATAGTTTATCTGGTATAGGTGGTGTTAAACGCCCTGGCATTGTCCATCGTCTCGATAAAAACACAAGTGGTGTTATGGTGGTTGCAAAAAATGATCTGGCTCATAAAAGTCTCAGTGCTCAATTTTCTGATCATGGACGTACCTGTGCATTAGACCGACGCTATCATGCCTTGATTTGGGGGACACCTCACCGCAATGTTTGGACAATTGATGCATCACTTGGCCGTTCGCCCCATAACCGAACAAAGCAAGCTGTTATCCATAACCAAAACCCTTATGCTCGTCATGCTGTTACACATTTTTCTTTGCTAGAAAAATATGGCTCTCATGCAGACTCAACATCTTTTGCTAGCCTTCTGGAATGTCGCTTGGAAACTGGACGCACCCATCAAATCCGCGTTCATATGGCTCATATTGGGCATCCACTCATAGGCGATACAGTTTATGGCAACGCTTTTAAAACAAAATCAAACGCATTCAACCCCACTATTAGAAATGCAATCGATCAATTCAACAGACAGGCACTTCATGCCGCAAGTCTCACTTTTGAACACCCTTCTACCGGTAAAGTTATGTCGTTTTCCACACCACTACCTCAAGATATGGCTAAACTTATTAAGCATTTTAAAAAAATGAATTGAAACTTTTCTCCTTCTCAAGATTTCACAATAAAATATCTTTTTTTGAACAAAATTGAAAAATATGCTAAAGTGAATGCACGCAGGTATTACTATCTGAAACATCGAATTTGCCTTATCAGGGAATTCAGACAAAAGGAGGGTGCTATTATGGCCCATATGAATTTGTTATCAGTAACCACAGGCGATGGTGGATTAAACCGTTATTTGGAAGAGGTGCGTCGTTTTCCAATGCTTGATCCAAAAGAAGAATATATGTTAGCTCAACGTTATCGTGAGCATAATGATTTAAAAGCAGCGCATAGGCTGGTAACCAGTCATTTGCGTCTTGTAGCTAAAATCGCGATGGGGTATCGCGGCTATGGACTTCCCATTGGGGAAGTCATTTCAGAAGGCAATGTTGGACTCATGCAAGCTGTTAAGCGTTTTGAGCCAGAACGTGGTTTTCGTCTTGCAACCTATGCAATATGGTGGATTAAAGCATCAATTCAAGAATATGTATTGCGATCTTGGAGTTTGGTGAAGATGGGGACAACAGCTAATCAAAAGCGCTTGTTTTTTAACCTTCGTAAATTAAAAAGTAAACTTCAAGCACTTGATAACGGTGATCTCAATGCAGAACAAGTAAAAGAAATTGCAACTCAGTTGCATGTCTCAGAAGATGAAGTTATATCAATGAACCGCCGACTTGGTGGTGACACTTCACTCAACGCACCCCTTCGTACAAAAGAAGGGGAAAACAGCGAGTTGCAAGATTGGTTGGTGGATGAATCTAACGATCAAGAACAAATTTTAATTCAAAAAAGTGAATTGGAAAATCGTCGTTCCATGCTTATAAATGCCATGGACAATCTCAATGAACGCGAAAGACGTATATTCAAAGCACGTCGTTTAAACGATATACCATTAACTCTAGAAGAACTCTCTGGTGAATTTAACATTAGTCGAGAACGAGTAAGACAAATTGAAATGCGTGCATTTGAAAAAGTGCAAAATTCTATCAGAGATTCTGCTTTGTCTCAAAGTCAAGTATAAGACTCTAGAATTAGGTATGAAGCCAATTGTTTGCGCATTTTTAAAGTAGAAATGAGAAAAGCGTACATTGGCTTTGTACTTGTAAATTAGTCTGTAGAATCCTTTGAGTTATAGTATACAATTTTATTGAGCGTGTTTGATATAACTAATAAAAATCAATATCGAGAAATAACCTTTTATTTTATTTGCATCTATGTTCTATTTTTCTGATCAAGAACTGTTAGCTTATCTTGTTGTGCAAGCCATTGTCCAATAACTTTATTGAAAATAGACTCACCTGTTGGTCCTTTTGCAAAAGTTAATTCATTTATACGTCCCTTTTTATCCGTTAACACTAAACGCACCCAATCTAATTCTCGCATCAATTGCAAATTTCGATCAAGAAATGGATGATTACCACTCAATGCAACAAGAAAAAAATCATCGTTAATTTTTGTAGAAATAGTTCTTACTAAAGGCTGCCCAATAGATTGTTCGCTTGCTTTAAAGGTTAATGCTTGAACACTGCTTATAGCTTTACCTGAGAATTTATCAGAAAGAATAAAAATAAGATCCATAATATATGCAGCAGGAAATGACCGATCGGTATTGCGACGTAAAATTAACCGTAATGATAGCCCTTCATCAGGAATTGTTATATCACCTTGTATGGCTGTTTCTTCTGGAGCCCCTTTCACATAAGACTCCTTTATAAGCGTCCAGCGAACACTTCCGGTTGCTATCTTTTCTGCATCATAATTTGTACGTGCTTGATAAAAAACAGCTTCACCTAATTTATCAAGCGATTGCAAATTGCTGGAAACAACGGTTGAGATTCCTTCTTCATCCGAAGAATCTGTCGCTTGTTTTAAACCGACATCAATTTCACTCCCATCCTCTAATAAACGTTGTGTTAACTTTCTCTTAACCGAAAGTGCCTTTGGTACTTCGTGAGAAACTTGAAGATTTTCTCCTAATACCTGATAATCATTTGATACAAATACACGCCCACCAATAAAAAAAATACCAATAGTTAAAACAGCAAAACTAACAACAGAAACAGCACTTATCACAATACGCCTTTGCACCAATGATTTATTGGCACGACGTAAAGCCTGAGAAAAAATATGCGAAACAATATGAGGATTATCTTCTTGCGACGAAGAAATCTTTAACGCACAGTTATTAACATGCTGAGAAGGCACGTCAGCCTCCATATTAACAGGCTCTGCATCTGGTATATCTGATACCAAAGGCTCATCAAATAACTTTCTATCCTTTGGATGTGTAACAAAATCCTGCTTTCTTTTTATGTCTACCACTGAAAATTCATTATTCTTTGGTAATATAGTTGTTTTTGTATATTTCTTATCTTCATTTATATTTGTGGGATTCCACCCAATAACTGAAGAAAGCAACTTCTTTTCAACTGCTAAATATTCTTCTTCAACAGTTGCAATAGCACTATGAAGAATCTTTCTTTGTTCATCTGCTATTGCTTGTGGTATTTTTGCTGTTACAAATTGATATTCTAGTGTTTCGATAGCCCGTTTATAAATCCGCTTACGCACTTGTGGTGTAACATTATTTTGTGCATTAATTGCCTTTTTTAAGATTCCAACGAAATCTACCATTTCCTCTATAATCTCTCTTAAACTAAGCAAAGAAACCCTAGCACTCAGGCTAAAACAGCTTTATTTTAGGCTCATAAGTTTATTGTCATTTATATTGGTACAACTATTGTCATAGTGTAAAATGAATATGAAAAATAAACAATGTCATTTTACACCTTTCTTTCACGCACTCTTAAAAACTCTTTTTGTTAAAAGATATAGAAGTGAACAAAAGATCTATATGGAAACCTAAAAATAATAATCAATTTGCAAAAGGATCTGTAATAAGAATAGTATCTTCACGTTCTGGACTCGTAGATAATAAAGCCACTTTTGTGTTAATCAGTTCTTCAATATAGCGTATATATTTAACAGCCTGCATTGGTAAATCTTCCCACCTCAATGCATGGGCTGTTTTTTCCTTCCAACCTTCTAATGTTTCATAAACAGGCTTCACACGGGCTTGGGCTCCCATGGAAGAAGGTAAATAATCAATCCTTCTACCATCAAGCTCGTAACCAATACAAACTTTTATTTCATCCAAACCATCCAAAACATCAAGTTTTGTCAATGCTATACCTTGAACACCGCAAACTACTACCATCTGACGGACTAAGACAGCATCAAACCAACCACATCGACGCTTTCGACCCGTTACAACACCAAATTCATGCCCACGCACTCCCAGAAATTCACCAATATCATTTATCTGCTCTGTAGGAAAAGGCCCTTCTCCAACACGTGTGGTATACGCTTTTGCAATACCCAAAACATAATGAATTGCACTAGGTCCCATCCCTGAACCTGTACATGCCTGCCCAGAAACTGTATTCGATGATGTTACGTAAGGATAAGTTCCAAAATCATTATCGAGTAAAGCACCTTGCGCACCTTCAAAAAGAATGTGTTTCCCTCCTCTATAACCTTCATCTAAAAGACGCCACGTACAATCCATAAAGGGCAAAACTTTATCCGCAACTTGCATCAATTCATCATAAAGCGCTTGAGAATCAATCTCTTCCCCCCCCATCCCACGACGCAAAGCATTATGATGCCTCAAAAGCCGCTCAATCTTAGCCATAAGTGTATCTTTTTCTGCTAAATCCATCACTCGGATAGCACGACGTCCCACCTTATCTTCATAAGCCGGTCCAATACCACGCTTTGTTGTACCAATCTTTAAACCAGATAAACCGCTTTCTCGAATTGCATCAAGATCACGATGCAAAGAAAGAATCAAAGGAGCATTTTCAGCAATACGTAAAATTTCCGGTGTAATTTCCACGCCCTGATCACGTAGCTTTTTCAACTCTGCTACAAAATGATGGGGATCAACTACAACACCATTCCCAATAATTGATAATTTGCCACGCACTAAACCAGACGGTAAAAGTGATAATTTATAACTAACTCCATCAATAACCAATGTGTGGCCAGCATTATGCCCCCCCTGATATCTCACCACGATATCTGCTCTCTCAGACAACCAATCTACAATTTTACCTTTGCCTTCATCACCCCATTGTGTACCGACAACAACTACATTGGCCATAACTTTCTCCGTCGTGTTTGGTCAAAAAACCAGCATTCAAAAACAAATACTTCTTTATAACGAAACCTTAGAGCAAGTGCGACTCCTCATTTCAGATTTTTCTCAATCTTCAAGTGATTAAATTTTCAAATTTATGATAATAAAGATAAGGAAATACCAAAATATTTTAAATCTGTCATTTTTGCTACAAAAAGTAAAAAATTAGAGATTTTAATTTGTGCGTATCCAACACCTGACAGAGCATTCATTCCTCCTCTTAATCTTTTACAATTCATGTAATATTTAGAGGCTGTTTGTCTGATACAAGAATACGAAAGATTATCATGATCTCTCGTATTCTTTTTCTGTTTAAAAACACGTTGTGAAAATCACCAGTAATTATTTAAAGCTGTGCTTTTTCAACTTGGAACGCCCACTCAAGCCATTGTGTTAAAATTTCAAGATCGGAAGCCTCAATTGTTATACCCGCCCAAATTCGAAGCCCCGGAGGAGCATCGCGATACGAACCAATATCATAAGCAACTCCTTCCTCATCAAGACGTTTCACAACCGCTTTTATGAAAGATACTCGCTTTTCCGTATCCAAAGCAGTAATCACTGGATCCACAATATCTAAACAAATAGCGGTGTTAGAACGCACTTCAGGATCTTTTGCCAAATATTCTAGCCATGGTGTTTTGCGAACAAAAGCATCAAGTACAGAAAAGTTTTTCTCCACCCGTGCTCTTAATGCCGCTGAACCTCCTAGAGATTTTGCCCACTTCAACCCATCAAGAAAATCCTCAACACAAAGCATAGAAGGTGTATTGATTATCTTTCCTTTAAAAATATCTTCGTTCAATTTTCCATTTTTTGTCATATAGAAAAGTTGAGGGATAGGCCAAGCTGGAACATGATTCTCAAGCCTCTCAACAGCACGAGGACTTAAAATCACCATACCATGCGCAGCCTCACCTCCCAAAACTTTCTGCCATGAAAAAGTAACAACATCTAATTTTGAAAAATCAAGATATTGCGCAAAAGCTGCAGATGTTGCATCACAAATGGTCAATCCAGCCCGCTTATGGGGAATGAAATCTGCATTAGGAATACGCACACCAGAAGTTGTCCCATTCCATGTAAAAACAACATCACGATCAAAGTCAAGTTGTGTTAAATCTGGTATTTCACCATAAGGAGCTTCAAAACGACGTACATCAGAAAGCTTTAATTGCTCGACAACATCTTTATTCCACCCAAATCCAAAACTTTCCCACGCCGCCATATCAATGCCACGCTCACCTAATAGAGACCATAGAGCAGCCTCAACAGCACCGGTATCTGAACCAGGCATAATTCCTATACGATGATCAGAAGGAACCTCAAGAATCTCACGGGTTAAATTAATAACTTCAGCAAGTTTTAATTCTGCTTCTCTAGATCTATGCGAACGCCCAACTAATGCATTTTTAAGAACATCAAGAGTCCAACCAGGCCGTTTGCTACAAGGACCTGAAGAAAAATTAGTATTATTGGGACGACTGCTTGGTTTTTGTAACATTATCATTATTTCTCCCCTTTTAGATGTTTTTCTTTCTTTATAAAGAAAAACAAATTATTATAAAGACTAATCAATAATCTTTTTAGAAAAAAGTCAAAAATATTTTCTATTATTTCGTATGCTTAAAATTCACGGAAACTTTATAAAAAAATCTTTCTTAATCATGCTTCTCGATTGATTCTTTTATTTTTTTGTATCATCACCACGATAAGACAGCATTCTACTAACAATACACTAACGCGTCCAATATGCCTATCAAATTTATTTTATGATAAAGATTCATTGATAACTCTCTAGAATAGGGAGATAAACTTATTAAAAAATCAATTATTTTTCTTTTGATGACTGGACAGAGAAAATTTTAATGTTATAACCGCAAACGCTTTATATTTTTTATGAAGCATGCCCAGATAGCTCAGTTGGTAGAGCAGCGGACTGAAAATCCGCGTGTCCGTGGTTCGAATCCGCGTCTGGGCACCACTTTTTGTGTTTAACATATTGAAATATATAGCTTTTTTCTTTAAATAGCCATTTTCAGACCACCTTTTAGACCACCTTCTACAGTTTATATAATTTTACCTAATTTGTTCTTATTTGCTCCTTATTTTTCTTTGGAGTGAAGGCTAAGATCTCCTTTTTTCTCCATCTCACTGCTCTCCCTAGCTTATATGGCTCCGGAAACAACCCCTGAAGCACCCAATTGCGAATCGTTGTTGTGGATACACTAAAAAGCTGTGCACACTCACGTGTCGTTACATATCTATCTCCATCATCAAATATCATCTCATTACCTTTCTCTTTTTTATGTTAATTAAATGGGTGGGGGTGCTTAAGCAAGAGGAGAAGGAGAGAGCACCCCCATAGGTTTAAGCAGCTTTTGCCAAAATCTTTTGCATCTCTTGTTCTATTTCCCCTAAAAAGATTTCGACCGCTTTATTAATCTCTTCAATGTGTTTCTCATCACGGAGGACGCGTTTGATTTTCATTCTCAAACCAGTAGATTTGCCTACAAAGTTTGGATTATAGCTAATGAAATCACACCATTTGCGTCCTGTGCATGCCATTTGGAATTGCATTTGTGCGTGATATTCTGGTTTGATTTCGTCATACATAAAAAAACGAAGATGAGTTGTTGATTGTGGACATTTGACTTCGATTAAACCGTCCTCTCCAATGAACCCATCAGGACTTGCACCCGCCATTTTCATTTTTGGGTGTGGGATAAACCCGCATCTTGTGACTTCTGCGTCATAAATGAATTCATATTCTCT
>NZ_JBHILW010000039.1:0-4569 GCF_042193565.1 Bartonella sp. SD1336NMGDW | reverse complement strand
AGAGACCACACCATTGATGTTGCAAGGGCTGCCGGGGGCGTTGCCGCTGCCCTTGCCGGTGGCAATGTTGATGCCGGCGCCGATGCCGCAGGTAATGCCGCTGCAAATAACTACCTCAGCAGTGCTCAAATAGCCCAGATGAATAAAGAATTAAAGGAGTGTCCTGACCTTTTATGTGAAGCAGAAGTGTCTGCGAAGTGGTCTGCGATTAGTACAGGGCAAGGTATAAGCTTTGGGGCTGGTATAGTAGCTGGTGTACCGGCTGAAATATACGATACGCTTGATGGTTTTTGGCAACTAGCCAAACATCCCGAAGAGACTTTGAAAGCGCTCAAAGATTTTTTCAGCAGTGGTGAGATTTTGGCGACAATTGGTCGGACCCTTGGACAGTCCTATGTAGATCGCATTAATAAAATGGAGGAGGAATATGAGCGAGCCGGTGCTGGTGGATCCTTTAAAGCTGGTCTTGAATTTGGAAAATTATTGACTGAAGTAGCATCCCTAATGACAGGAGTTGCTGGAGCAGCCAAGGGAGGCATAAAGCTTGGCGAAAAGGCTTGGATTAAATTCATTGCTAGGAAAGATTTTGCCCAATTCGCTTCCAAGAAAAATCTTGCAGAACTTGCAGCTCAAGGAGATCCTGACAAACTAGCTGCTAGGAAAGAACTGACCAAACTCGCCGCTAAAGAAAAAAAGCTTTGGTTAAAAAAGAAACCCACTAAATTTACCGATAGCAAATTTGGACAGACCTACACAGTTTATCGGAGAGACGATTTGTTTGATCCTAACCAAATTGTTAATTGGACAGTAAAGAAGAAAAAGGTGTGGGGTACCAATATTGAAAGGACAAAAACAGGAAGAGCACCTATGGGGTTTGATGGCAAGCCTGTTGAGTTGCATCACCTAAAGCAAACCCCCGATGGACCCCTAGCGGAAATTAGCCATGAATTTCATAAAAAATATACTTCTGTTATTCATGCTAATCCAAAAACACATCAATCGCTTATAGAGAGAAAAAAGTTTGAGAAGCAGAGAGAGGAATATTGGAAAGAATACGGCAATGGGCATGGAGAACAAAAAAACAGTAGTTTAGGAGGAATAATCAATATGAAATGGGGCATTATAGGTCTAAATTTTGACAGATGGGGACAGGAGCACCGGCAGTAGTGATCTACGGTTGATGAAAAGAGAAAAAACAGAGATTTATAGAATAATTGATGGAGAATAATTGATGAAAACCTATACCTTAGATGATGTTATACAATTAGTTGATAAATATGAAGGTGATATTGTCAATTTTTGTTCTGAAGATGACGCAGTTGGTGATCTCGTGATTGAAAATGCGGAGAAAGCTCTCGGTTTACAATTCACATCTTCCTATAAAGTTTTTTTAAAACATTATAAAGGCGGGGACATTGGTGGTTATGAAATCTATAGTCTTTATGAGCATCCTATAGGTGTTCCTTTTGATGATATTGTTTTTCAAAACTTAAATGATAGAAAACGTGGTTTCGCAACACCAAAACAGCTTATCGTTTGTGATGCTGCTTTTGGTGAAACCTTTTATTTTGATTATACACAGTTTAGGGATGGAGAATGCCCACTTTATGTCATGCTTCCATCTGAAGATTGCGAATATTACGCAAGTAATTTTTATGAATTCCTTTGCAAAAGAATTAAAGAAAGCGCGGGAGAAGAGATACCTGAAGGTGACCAACCGATTGAAAAGATTGAGAACACTCCCACTCCGCAACCTATCCCTTTTTACAAGAGTTTTTGGAAAAAACTATGGAAGAGGTGAAATTGATAGAGGAAATATGGAGCGTTTATAACGCACGTTTTGAGGTTCATTTATGAAAACCTATACCTTAGCTGATGTTGCAGTATTAATTGATAAAGTGAATAAATATGATGATGAGATTATCAATTTTGGTACTGCAAAAAATGCAGTTGATGATCTTGTGATTGAAAAGGCGGAGAAAGCTCTCGGTTTACAATTCACATCGTCTTACAAAGTTTTCTTAAAAAAATATGGAGGAGGAGAAATTGGTGGTGAAGAAATCTATAGTCTTTATGGAGATTGTGGGGAAGGTATTCCTGCTGGTGATATTGTTTTTCAAAACTTAAATGCTAGAAAACGTGGTTTTCTGACACCAGAACAGCTTTTCGTGAGCAGTACTGATTTTGGTGAAACCTTTTATTTTGATTATACGCAGTTTCGGGATGGAGAATGCCCAATCTATGTCATGCTTTCATCTGAAGATTGCGAATATTACGCTAGCAATTTTTATGAATTCCTTTGCAAAAGAATTAAAGAAAGCGTGGGAGAAGAGATACCTGATGGTGATCAACCGATTGAAAAGATTGAGCACACTCCCACTCCGCAACCTATCTCTTTTTACAAGAGTTTTTGGAAAAAACTATGGAAGAGGTGAAATTGATAGCGAGGAAATATGGAGCGTTTATAACGCAAGTTTTGAGGATCATCTATGAAAACCTATACCTTAGATGATGTTGCAGTATTAATTGATAAAGTGAATAAATATGATGATGATATTATCCATTTTCGTATTAAAGATAATGCAGTTGATGATCTTGTGATTGAAAAGGCGGAGAAAGCTCTCGGTTTACAATTCACGTCGTCTTACAAGAGTTTTTTTAAACATTATAAAGGTGGGGACATTAGTGGTGAAGAAATCTATAGTCTTTATGAGCATCCTATAGGTGTTTCTGTTAATGACGTTGTTTTCCAAAACTTAAATGATAGAAGAGATGGTTTTACGACACCAGAACAGCTTGTCGTGTGTTACGCTGATTTTGATGAAACCTTTTATTTTGATTATACGCAGTTTCGGGATGGTGAATGCCCACTCTATGTCAGGTTTCCATTGGATAATTGCGAATATTACGCGAGTAATTTTTATGAGTTCCTTTGTAAAAGAATTAAAGTACACGCGGGAGAAGAGATACCTGATGGTGATCAACCAATTGAAAAGATTGAGAACACTCCCACTCCGCAACCTATCCCTTTTTACAAGAGTTTTTGGAAAAAACTATGGAAGAGGTGAAATTGATAGAGGAAATATGGAGCGTTTATAACGCACGTTTTTAGGATCATCTATGAAAACCTATACCTTAGCTGATGTTGCAGTATTAATTGATAAATATGATGGTGATATTGTTAGTTTTGGGATTGCAGAAAATGCGGTTGATGATCTCGTGATTGAAAAAGCAGAGAAAGCTCTCGGTTTACAATTCACATCTTCCTATAAAGTTTTTTTAAAACATTATAAAGGCGGGGACATTGGTGGTTATGAAATCTATAGTCTTTATGAGCATCCTATAGGTGTTCCTTTTGATGATATTGTTTTTCAAAACTTAAATGATAGAAAACGTGGTTTCGCAACACCAAAACAGCTTATCGTTTGTGATGCTGCTTTTGGTGAAACCTTTTATTTTGATTATACGCAGTTTCGGGATGGAGAATGCCCAATCTATGTCATGCTTCCATCTGAAGATTGCGAATATTACGCAAGTAATTTTTATGAATTCCTTTGCAAAAGAATTAAAGTACACGCGGGAGTTGAGATACCTGATGGTGACCAACCGATTGAA
This sequence comes from Bartonella sp. SD1336NMGDW, assembly GCF_042193565.1. NCBI lineage: Bacteria > Pseudomonadati > Pseudomonadota > Alphaproteobacteria > Hyphomicrobiales > Bartonellaceae > Bartonella > Bartonella sp. SD1336NMGDW. The sequence continues at coordinate 954 of NZ_JBHILW010000039.1, read as the reverse complement.
AAGATTGAGCACACTCCCACTCCGCAACCTATCCCTTTCTACAAGAGCTTTTGGAAAAAACTATGGAAGAGGTGAAATTGATAGTGGAAATATGGAGCGTTTATAACGCACGTTTTGAGGATCATCCATGAAAACCTATACCTTAGCTGATGTTGCAGTATTAATTGATAAAGTGAATAAATATGATGATGAGATTATCAATTTGGGTACTGCAGAAAATGCAGTTGATGATCTACTGATTGAAAAGGCGGAGAAAGCTCTCGGTTTACAATTCACATCTTCTTATAAGAGTTTTTTAAAAAATTATAAAGGAGGAGAAATTGGAGGTTATGAAATCTGTAGCGTTTATAGGGATTGTGGAATAGGTATTGCTGCTGGTGATATTGTTTTCCGCAACTTAAATAATAGAAAAAGGGGTTTTGCGACACCAGAACAGCTTATCGTAAGTAGAACAGATTTTGGTGAGACTTTTTACTTTGATTATACGCAGTTTCGGGATGGTGAATGCCCACTCTATGTCATGCTTCCATCTGAAGATTGCGAATATTACGCAAGTAATTTTTATGAATTCCTTTGCAAAAGAATTAAAGAAAGCGTGGGAGCTGAGATACCTGATGGTGATCAACCGATTGAAAAGATTGAGCACACTCCCACTCCGCAACCTATCCCTTTTTACAAGAGTTTTTGGAAAAAACTATGGAAGAGGTGAAATTGATAGTGAGGAAATATATAGTCTTTCTAGAGAGCCTAAGTATTACACAAGTAATTTTTATGTAAAAGAATTACAGATCATGCTGGGGGAATGATGATGCAAACTAAAGATGTCACAGAGATTTTAAAAAGACTGGGCTGGGAGCCTTATCGTGATAACGTGGGTGATACTTTTGCGCATTATCATCTTCCCGATCGCATTGTCGGTATTGGGTATGGTGTAAAAAATTATGGAGAGAGTGG
>NZ_JBHILW010000038.1:0-4881 GCF_042193565.1 Bartonella sp. SD1336NMGDW | reverse complement strand
TGTCCTGTTTCAACGGCTCCTGTATTAAAACCACTCTTGCGTTTTTCAGGTGGGGTATTTGTAACCACTACTGTATCCAGCATTTTTTTTGCCCGTGCATTGGTCTCATTGGTAAAGGTTTTAATCGTCTGGGTTGAAGTCTTATTGATTGAAACATTAAAGCCTAACTTTTCTTTCATCCAATTAGGCATCCAGCTGGTTAATTTGCTTATCATGCCGCTAAACCAATCAGACAAAGCATTCCATTGGCTTTTGATACCTTCCCAAAGCCCGTTAATCAGATTGGTTCCTACTTCCATTAAATCGACACCAAACAGCCACTCAATGAGTTCATTGATTTTTTTTGAAATCCAAGAGAGCGGTGAAAAGTTTTTAAAGAGCGTCAAGAGGTTATTGAAAACGTTACTACATAAGCTCGCAAAAGAATTCCATAAGTTGCTTATGAAGCTTACTACCGTATCCCAATTTTTGTAGAGCAGATATCCAACTCCAACAAGGGCTGCTATGCCGCCAGCGATCCAGCCGATAGGAGTGGTCATGATTGCGATACCAAGCGATATAAAAGCAGAACCAACGGCAGTTATTGCCGAAATCAGTGTCCCTACAAGAGTTAAAGCAAGACTAGCGACTGCAGAAGCAGCTGAGGCTAATGCTGAAAGCAGTGATCTTCCCAGAGTAGCAGAAAATCTAATAAAAGCTTTATCTGCTGCGATTATTTTTGAGAGCAGGGATTTTCCAAGATTTGCAGCCAGACCGGTAATTTTAGAACTAACGGAAGTGAAGGCTGAAAGCACTGGTCCTGAAAGAGCGAAAGCAAGCCTGATAAAAACTGCGCTTACTATGGCTAGTGATGTAAGCAGCCAGCCATTGATTTTGTCCCAATTTTTGTAGAGCAGATATCCAGCTCCAACAAGAGCTGCGATGCCGCCAATTAGCCACCCGATAGGTGTCGTCATTATAGTATAGCCAAGCGTGACAAACGCTGCTCCCGCTGCGGCTAATGCGGCAATGAGTGGACCAAAAATGAACGAACCAAGTGCCACAAGTCCTACCTTAAAGAGGGTTATTTCACCAATCAGAGGTTCTAGCCATTGGAACCAGCCTTTAATCCTCTCTGTGAGATCACTGATACCTTTTCTTAAATCAGAGGTAGGATTAAGCAAATCATTAAAGACTTTTTTTAAGGTTTTTGCCCAGCTCGCAACGGTTGTTTGAATGAGGTCGCGGTTTTCATCAATCAGGCGAGAAAAACCGTCAATCATGTCATTGATCACGGGCATGAAACGCGCGCCAATAAAGCTCGCGATACCGCCTATTTTTTTCTTAAAGGCTCCCATTTTGTCACTCAAATCTGCTGCATAGCGTGCAACATCGGCACCTATCAGCCATTTTCCTTTCCGCGCTTTTGCAAACAGTTCTTTAATGGGTGCCATGCCTTGTGCAAGCATGGTCGCCATTTCTTTACCATCGCCCCCAAACAGCAGAGCGGCAATATGCTGTCTTTGTGCTTGATTTTTCATCTTACTCATCTTGTCGGTAATTTCTTCTAACAAGACAGAAGTGGATTTGAGTTTTCCAGAAGTGTTTTTGACAGAAATGCCAAGTGCTTCAAAGCCCATCATGCCTCTTTTTTGTCCAGCATAGGCTTGTGCTGAACGCCTATTTAAAACCGCTAAGGATTGTTGAAAAAGTTCGGCAGAAGTGCCTGAATTATCGGCTGCATCACCCCATAATTGAAGTGATGCAACACTCATATTTAAATGGTGTGATGCGTGGTGAAGACTATCTCCCAGATGCATGGTTTTCATGGTGAGGGCGGTTACACTTGCCACAAGACCACCACCAGCAAGCCCTAAAGCACCAGTAAAGACCGAAGCACGGCTTGCCGCCACTCCAAGAGCACTTTGAACGCCATGAAGGCTTTTTGTCATGTTTTTGACAGCAGCAGAAAAGCGCGGAATACTCAATCTCAGTGAGAGTGTTTTTGATAATGTATCGAATTTTTTTTGAAGATGTTTAAGAGGTGCGGTGAGTTTGTCTTCAAGAGATAATCTCACCTTTGCATCAGCAACTTTTTCACTCATTTTGTCTTATACCTTTCTGCTGCTTGATTTCGCCAAAAGACCAATTCTTCCAGTTCCATTTCCATCATGTCTGAAAGTGGCCAATGAAAAACAATGGCAATATCGGCTATGAGTTTCGCGGCAGTTTCGCAGTCTTGGAAGCCCGCCGACTTGAAAAAAAATCTATAATCTCACGAATATCTTCCATGTCATAAGGATCAATTTCCTCAACGGCATCTATGGGCCAGCCAGAAAGGCGTGAAGTAATGAATTCTAACTGATCAGCATCGTCTTCCTTAAAGGTCGCTTTTAAGTCTTTATATTTCGGGCGCCGTAAGGTGATTTCGGTATGTTCTTTTCCTTCAAAGGTAATCGGTACAAGTAATTTATGTGTAATGCTTGTTTGTACTGTCATTTTTATAATCCTAAGTTTTCTCTATGATCTGCGAGTTGATTGACGCCATTGAATCTCCTCACCAAGTTGAGGACATCTATCTCAACGATTTCAACGTCCTTCTGGACATATTTGAAATACTGCAATGTGAAGGTAGTTGTGGATGTTGCTTTGCTGCCCGGTTGCCATTCTGCCATTTCAAAGCCTTTGCATAGTCCTCTCATGGTAATGACAACACCTTCTGCTGGTGTGCCTTGCGCTTGCATTGAACTTCGTAATGAGATATCGACATCTGTGCGCCCCAACAGTGCCATCAATTCTGGAGAGCAATCAGAAATGGTCATGCTAAGTGTGAGGGTTTCAAGACCAAGGTCAACTTCAATAGAGCTATCCATGCCTCCACCACGATAACTTTCAACAACCAAGTTCAAATTCGGTAATGTTACGCTTTCACATTTTGCTTGATAGGGAATGCCGTCGACAAAAATGTTAAAATATTTCAAAACTCTTGGTAAAACGGGTATAGCCATTAAAAAATCTCCTCTAAGTAATCATTCACAATGCGTGAACGGAATGTGATGTGTTCTGCTGGTGTTGTTGGTGTGAATTCGACATTGAAATAGACTCTGCCGCCTTCAATAGCGCTTGCTGTATTCAACTCTAGATCAGGCGTACAGCGCCCACCAAGAATGGCGCCTTGTGCTTTCAAATCACGCAAATAGGCATTGACGCTTTCACTGACATCATTCATGTAGGTTTTTTTGATATTGCGGTCGACAGCCCATAGATGCCCGCGCAAAATGGCGTCATTGATCATATCTGCGGTTCTCACCACCGATAAGAAAGCAAATTTTGTATCACTTGAAAGGGTGCGATTACCCCAAAGACGATAACCGTTTTCGCGGATAATTGTTGTGATGTTTTGTTCGTTAAGAAGGTTGGCGCGGCTTGATCTGTCACCAATGGAAAAATCAATGGGGCGCGCAGTTCCCACAATGCCATTGATCACTTTGTTTGAAGGGGAATGCCAAAAACCGTGTGTAAAATCAGTTTTGGCAATGACACCAGCAACTGCTGCACTTGCTGGCTGTTCTACAATTTTTCCATCACGATTCACCTTTACAAAAGGGTCAATAAGAATGACGCGCTTTGAATCAAAATCCTTTGCTGCACTAAGGGCTGCTTCATCTGTTGTGTTTGGTGCATCAAGCACCACAATAGCGCGTAGGCGTTCAGCAATGCCAATGAGTTCTGCTGCGACGGGGTTGGTAGTTGCACCAGTTCCATTCTCTTCAATATTCACACTGGAAGGGCGTTTGTGTGTAAAGCCTGGAGCGATAAGAATGCGTGGTGTTTGTCCCACAATGGACCCCGCTCCAATCAAAGCGTGGACGCCTTCATAAGCGCCATTTGCGTTTACACCGCCAAGAACATTGGTGAGTGTTGCATTTTCGTTGTCACCCTCGTTCACGCGCACGACAACAACAATAGCACCAACTTGCTTAAAAATCAGATCAAGGGCATTAGGTAGGGTGCCTTGACGCTTGCCTGTTTTATCCAGTTTAGCGGCTTGTGAAAGTGAACCCGTAACCAAAACGGGTGTGTTAAGAGGGAATGCTTGTTCATCAGCATCGGGTGCTGTGCCAACAATCCCGATAACGGCAGACTGAACCGCGCGAAGGGGGCGGGTGCCGTCGTCAACTTCAACGACTTCAACACCGTGTAAAAAACCTGTTGCCATACTTTATGCTCCTTTAAATGGTTGGCTAATGAAATGAATGGGAAAAATGAAAGGTAAAGAGCTGTGTTTTTCAGAGCTCGTCATCCAAAAATAAAAAAAATTATCGAAAGATGCTTGACATTATTTCTGTAATGTGTATTTTCGAATCAGGTGCCTCAAAAACACCTTGACGATAAGCGGGTGGATTGCCGAAACAGTCTTTTTTCCGCAGATTAAAAGCTTTGACTCATTATATGCGTATAGCATATAAATAGCTTGTCGGGTGTGGTTACGCTATACAATACCCTTTGGGGGAAAGCATAACGACGGACTTATCGCCGTGTTTTTGAGCACCCGGCACTCTTTTATCGAGTGTCAATCAAAAACATTTAACGATAAGGAGTTCTCATGAACACTCTTATAAAAATTACAGAACAAGTCATTGATGGCGATACTGTCCAGACAGTAAACGCACGTGACTTGCATACATTTTTAGAAGTTAAAACCAGTTTTAAAGATTGGATTATTCGTCGTATTAAAGAATGTAAATTTAAAGAAGGTTATAGCTTTTGCTCTTTTTTGAGCGAAAGTTCAGGAGGTCGTCCTTCTAAAGAATACTACATTACGTTAGACATGGCTAAACACCTTTCAATGATAGAGCGTAATGATAAAGGGCATGAAGCGCGTCAATACTTTATCAAATG
>NZ_JBHILW010000037.1:0-4888 GCF_042193565.1 Bartonella sp. SD1336NMGDW | reverse complement strand
GCTTCTCTAGAAGCCCCGATGGTGATTTATGTGCGCCAACAGGTCAAGGGCATGGATGTTTATGCACCGGTGCTTTACATCCCCGAAAAAGACAGAGCCTCCTTTGTTTCTGCTGGGGCTTTGATCATGGGCGATGATGTGAATATCACCAGCCAAAATACGAGCAATTCAACGATTATCAATTCAGGGCGGATTGCGGCAAATCACCAATTGCATGTGCATGGTGGGGATATCCTCAGTCAAGGAGGGCATTTTGCGGCGGGTGGGGATGCTGTTATCCTTGCGGAGAAGAATATTCGTTTGGATGCAGGGCGCACAACGGTTGACGGCGTGGAGACCGTTTTAAACACCGAGGCGCTTTCTGCTGGGGGTAATGCAACGGTGATTGCTAAACAAGATATCACCGCCTCAGGGGTGGGGATCACTACCGGAGGTGATCTTGCCATGGCTACAGAACAAGGCAACTTGACGATCGGTTCAGCAGAAACCCATTACCATGATGAACAGGGTGATGCCACCATGCATCATAAATCTGTGTTAAACTCTGGAGGCTCGACGACACTTCTCTCTGGAAATAATTTGAATATTCTAGGCTCTGATGTTCAAGCAACGGATAATCTTTCCTTACAGGCAAAAGAAAACGTTTCAATTGATGCCACACGCAACAGTACCAATAGCCATCGCGGGGATCGAACTTCTCATGTTGCCGTGCACAATGGCTCTCATTTAAGTTCTGGAAAAGATACCACTGTCATCTCAGGTCAAGATATCCATATTGCTGCTTCCGATATAGATGCCAAGGGCAATGTTGGACTTGGCGCCCAAGGGGAGATAACAATAGGGGTAAGAGAAGATGAGATGGAGTATCATCTTCAGGGCAAAAACACGAAAGTGGATATGCAAGCCTCTCATGCCGTTGGATCTTCGATAAAATCGGGAGGTGATACCACTGTTATTGCAGGGCAGGATGGCAAACCGCATGATCTTAGCATCACGGGAAGTTCTGTTGCGGCTGATGGCAAGGTAGGGCTGAAAGCCAGCAACGATGTCCTGATCACCAATGCAGAGGATAGCTTACACTATGAGATGTCGTACCATAAAGACGGTGGAACATTCAGCAGCAGCAAATCCGTGCATAACAAGGTGGATGCTACCCAAGTTTCCGGTTCACTCATATCTGGGGGTGAAGGCGTTGCCATTGAATCTGGAAACAACACGGAAGTTTTAGCCTCGACGCTCGTAGCCGGTAAGGCAGAGGAAACGTCAGGAGAGAAAGCACCAGGAGATCAGAAACAAGCGGATATTACCATTCACTCTGGGGGAAAGATTACTATCAAAGGCGCCCAAGAACACTTGGATCAGCAAGCACAATCGTCATCAAGTGGCTTTTTGCATGAGAAATCTTCCGATACATCTCAATCGCATACCACAACGGTTTCCTCTATCCTTGGGGCGACGGGCAACATCGTGTTAGACGCACAAGGAGAAGCCAAGATTTCTGCTTCTCATCTTCTTTCCGGTCAAGATATCAATGTGAGCGGAGAAAGTGTGACGATTGATGGCATGACAGATCATCATAAAAGCCATTCAGAGGAGCATGAAACAGGTTTTGGTGTGGGATCAGGTAAGGGCTTTGTGTCGATATACGGGAGTGAGGGAAAGACAGAAAATGAAGAGAGTTTTGAGCATCAAGGTTCTTCTCTCAATGCGGATGGCAATATCAACATCACTGCCAAGAAAAAAGATGTGAAAATTGTTGGCTCTGATCTTGCAGGTGAGAATATTAACCTTTCGGCAGCGCATGATGTGAATGTGCTTGTTGGTCATAATAGCCATTCCTCAAGCTCAAAGGAAGAACGTACAGGCTTTGGCATTCAGTTTGAAAAGAGCAACAGCGGTGCTTCTGTAGGGGTTGGAATTGCAAGCGCCAAAGATACGGGCGATCAATGGGAAAATACTTCCACACAATCACACATCACGGCACGCCAAGATGTGCAGATTACTGCTGACAATGATGTGAATATGCAAGCAGCCATTGTTTCGGCGGATCGTGATGTCAACATTGACGCTGGTAATAATATCACCCTATCAGAAAGCTATGATACCTCTAACGCAAAAGAAAAGCATGAAAAGTCCTTTGCTGGTGTGACAACTTCCGTTGATATCGGTGTCCTTGGCACGGTACAAGGCTTAAAAGATTCAGCAGACCGCATGAACAATAAGGATGGCAATAACACCGTTATTAATGGCATACTGACCGGCATGAAAATCAATCACCTCTTTAATAAAGGAGAGAACTTTATTAATTGGCTGACTGGCAACACAGGGGAAAAGGGGAACACAACTAAAGGACTGAGTAACCCATTAGGAGGGATGGGGGGCTCCACCAAGGATGCTCTTGCCAATATGGCTGGCGCATCTGGCAGTGTAACCGTGGGCTTTAAAACTGAGAAGGCGGAGGCATCTGTTCAGACCTCCACAGCGGTGACAGATAGCATAGAAGGCGGACGCGCTGTTAACATGCATGCTCACGAAGGCAGCATCCATAGTGTTGGCGCTGATGTTATCGCTGGTACCAATCCAATCTATGTGCTGGAAAATGATGCACAGAGCGGAAATATCACTATGGAAGCAGGTGAAGATATCACCTTTGAAAGTGCGCAAAACACGCAAAGCACACAAAACAGCAGTGAAAGTGCTTCAATGAGTGTTGGCACCGGTTATGGCACGGGTGGCGCAGGGGCAACGGGCAGTGCTTCTTTTAGTCAAGGGGAAGGTTCCAGTGAGGAAGTTCAACACAAAAACAGCCATATTATAGGCACTGGCACAGTTCATACCACGAGTGGGGCAAACACCACATTGGCAGGCGCCGTGGTTTCTGGAGAGCGTGTAGAAATAGAGGTTGGTGGTGATTTTGCCATTACCAGCCGCAGTGATACGGGACAAACTTCCAGCAAGCAAGACTCTGTTTCTGTTGGGTTTGGTGCTGGACAAACGGGTGGTGGGGGCTCCATGAGCGCCTCTTTCCAAAAGGATAAATCCTCTAGCGATTATCATAGTGTTGTGGAGCAATCAGGCATTAAAGCTGGTGATGGCGGCTTTAATATCATAGTTAAAGATAAAACAACGCTGACCGGAGGTATTATTGCCAGCACCGCGCCGGCAGATAAAAACAGCCTGACCACAGGAAGCATCAGCACCAGTGATATCCGCAACGGTGCGCATGCTCAAGCTAGCAGCCAAGGTTTAAGCATTTCTGGGAACGATACGATAAAGAACATTGCCAAGAATGTTTTAAATCACGGCAAAGCCAAGGATGCAGCAGAAGGGGAAACCAAATCTGCTATCAGCGATGGGACTATCATCCTTACTGATACAACTGGACAGAGGGCGATGGGGCAAGATGCTGGACAAATCATTGGCTCTCTCAACCGCAACACCGCTACAGCCCACCAAGCCGTTGCACCGGTGGACGCCACATCGCTTGAGGGGATCGTTCATAATCGCGTAGATATGATCAATGATTTATCGGATGAAGGATTGGGATACTGGGACAAAGTGCGCGAAGTCGCAAATGTTAAAGAGCATCCAGTAGGTGAGATTGCGCATGATGAAAATGGCAAAGTACTCTATTTAACCGATGAAAATGGAGAGTATATAAAAGGCAGTGATGGAAAACCAATAATTCTGTATCGCTATTTAAAACCAGAGGAAGAAAAGCATTTACAAGCTGGTTCTGATGGCAACAGGCGTATGTTCTATAATGGTATTTTTAACACACCAGATGAGGCTGCCTATCGTGCTGTCCAATTAGCTGATAATGCGCATGAACCCCTTTATTTTACATACCACCCACAAGCTAAAGACAGGCTCGTAGAGTATGGGGTAGCAATTTATGAGTATTTTGGGGGATGGAGTAATTCGGCCAAGAAATTCCAAGATTTTACCTCTCGTTATGGTAATGACAAGGCTATTGTTAGTGCGCATAGTCGTGGTAGCTTAACAGTAGGCAATGGACTGCGTGACTTTGAAAAGCGCGGCATTCACGGTATAGCAGAAAAAACAGATATCTATCTTTTTGGACCAGCGGATCATGCTCAATCGATAGCGAATGCATTATATGTCGTAAGCGATGGCAAAAATGATCATGTTTACTTACAAAGCCATGCATCTGACCCCATTAGCACGTTGTTTGGTTACAATGCACCTACTTTTTATAAAGTACCTTTAAATCTAGATGTTTCACTTTTGGAGAAAGGTATAAAAAATCCTTTATATATGACGCTGTTTGTAGGAACCAGTTTATTGACTACAGCAACCTCTCCATTGATAGAGGGAGGGAGGGCGTTAGGCGGGTATGATCCTAGTCCCCATAATTGTTATGGTGATGCAAGTAAAGCGTGTATAACTAATTATGGAATACCGCCTACTAAACAAATTAATTCAACTTATTCAATTTTAGAGCATTTATGGAAGAAAAAATGAGACAAATTTTGAAATTATTGAGTGGTATAGTCCTATTAAGTGTAGCTGGATGTGACATTGAAAACATTGATAAGCCTCCTCCAGAGTATGTGAGTATGTGGGAGAAGGTAGGTGCAGATTCTACTGAAGTAGGAAAAGCCTTGTTAGAATGCGGAATGCCAAGCATTTTTGATATTGATTCAGAAAACAGAAAGCTTAGTATTAATGAGGATGCAACAATTTATGCTTGCATGGTTCAATCAGGATTCCATTATAAAGGGAGAGGAAACTGGTGTTATACATTTAGAGAAGAAAACCTTCCCATTTGTCAGCCTGGTGCTGTCATTCCGAAGAGAAGTGTCGAAAAGCGCTTAAACAGCCCGTTTTGTAAAAGAAGTCCAGTACAACCTGAATGCAAGCCTTA
>NZ_JBHILW010000036.1:0-4892 GCF_042193565.1 Bartonella sp. SD1336NMGDW | reverse complement strand
GCTTCTCTAGAAGCCCCGATGGTGATTTATGTGCGCCAACAGGTCAAGGGCATGGATGTTTATGCACCGGTGCTTTATATCCCTGAAAAAGACAGAGCCTCCTTTGTTTCTTCTGGGGCTTTGATCATGGGCGATGATGTCAATATCACCAGCCAAAATACGAGCAATTCCACAATAACCAATTCAGGGCGGATTGCGGCAAACCACCAATTGCATGTGCATGGCGGGGATATCCTCAGTCAAGGGGGGCATTTTGCGGCGGGTGGGGATGCTGTTATCCTTGCGGAGAAGAATATTCGTTTAGATGCAGGGCGCACAACGGTTGACGGCGTGGAGACAGTATTAAACACCGAGGCGCTTTCTGTTGGTGGCAATGCGAGCGTGATTGCCAAACAAGATATTACCGCCTCAGGGGTGGGGATCACCACCGGAGGTGATCTTGCCATGGCTACAGAAGAAGGCAACTTGACGATCGGTTCAGCAGAAACCCATTACCATGATGAACAGGGTGATGCCACCATGCATCATAAATCAGAAGTCAACTCTGGTGGCTCAACGACACTTCTCTCTGGAAAAGATTTGAATATCTTAGGCTCTGATGTTCAAGCAACGGATAAACTTTCCTTACAGGCAAAAGAAAACGTTTCAATTGATGCCACACGCAACAGTATGGACAATCAGAATGGGAGTGAAACATCTCATGTTGCCTTGCACAATGGCTCTCATTTAAGTTCTGGAAAAGATACCACTGTTCTATCGGGTGGCGATATCCATATTGCTGCTTCCGATATAGATGCGAAGGGCAATGTTGGACTTGGCGCCCAAGGGGAGGTAACAATAGGGGTGAGAAACGATGAGATGGAGTATCATCTTCAGGGCAAAAACACGAAAGTGGACATGCAAGCTTCTCATGCCGTTGGCTCTTCGATAAAATCGGGAGGTGATACCACGATCATTGCAGGGCAGGATGGCAAACCGCATGATCTTAGCATCACAGGCAGTTCCATTGCGGCTGATGGCAAGGTAGGGCTGAAAGCCAGCAACGATGTCCTGATCACCAATGCAGAGGATAGCTTACACTATGAGATGTCGTACCATAAAGACGGTGGAGCATTTAGTAGCAGCAAATCCGTGCATAACAAGGTGGATGCTACCCAAGTTTCCGGTTCACTCATATCTGGGGGTGAAGGCATTGCCATTGACTCAGGAAACAACACGGAAGTTATAGCCTCGACGCTCATAGCCGGTAAGGCAGAGGAAACGTCAGGAGAGGAAGCACCAGGAGAACAGAAACAAGCGGATATTACCATTCACTCTGGGGGAAAGATTGTCATAAAAGGCGCCCAAGAACAGTTTGATCAGCAAGCACAATCGTCTTCAAGTGGCTTTTTGCATGAGGAATCGTCCGATACATCTCAATCGCATACCACAACGGTCTCCTCTATCCTTGGGGCGACGGGCAACATTATCACGCAATCAGACAAAGAGACCACAATCACTGCTTCTCATATGTTTGCAAATGAAGATATTCATGTGAGCGGAGAAAGTGTGACGATTGATGGCATGACAGATCATCATAAGAGCCATTCCGAGGAGCATGAAACAGGTTTTGGTGTGGGATCAGGCAAGGGTTTTGTGTCGATATACGGGAGTGAGGGAAAGACAGAAAATGAAGAGAGTTTTGAGCATCAAGGCTCTTCTCTCAATGGGAAAAATATCACCATCACCGCCACCAAAAAAGATGTGAACGTGGAGGGCTCTGATTTTACTGCGCAAGAAAATATTCATGTTTCGGCAGCCCATGATGTGAATGTTTCACCTGGTCACAATCGTCATAGGGCAAGCTCAAAGGAAGAACGCACAGGTTTTGGGTTTCAGTTTGAAAAGAACCCTAGCGGTGCTTCTGTAGGTGTTGGAATTGCGAGCGCTAAAGACACAGGGGACCAATGGGAAAATACCAATACGCCATCTCATTTCAAGGCGGGAAAAGATGTGCAGATCAATGGTGGCAATGATGTGAATTTACAAGCAACCATTGTTTCGGCGGATCGTGATGTCAACATTGATGCTGGCAATAATATCACCCTATCAGAAAGCTATGATACCTCTAACGCAAAAGAAAAGCATGAAAAGTCTTTTGCTGGTGTGACAGCCTCTGCTGATATCGGTGTCCTTGGCACGGTACAAGGCTTAAAAGATTCAGCGGACCGTATGAACAATAAGGATGGCAATAACACCGTTATTAATGGCATATTGACCGGCATGAAAATCAATCACCTCTTTAATAAAGGCAAGAATTTTGTTGATTGGCTGACTGGCAATACGGGGGAAAAGGGGAACATAACCAAAGGACTGAGTAATCCATTAGGAGGATTGGGGGGCTCCACCAAGGATGCTCTTGCCAATATGGCTGGCGCATCTGGCAGTGTAACCGTGGGCTTTAAAACTGAGAAAACAGAAGCCTCTGTTCAGACATCTACTGCGGTAACAAATAGTATAGAAGGCGGGCGTTCTATTAATATCCATGCCCACGAAGGCAGCATCCATAGTGTTGGCGCTGATATTATCGCTGGTACCAATCCAATCTATGTGCTGGAAAATGATGCACAGAGCGGAAATATCACCATGGAAGCAGGTGAAGATATCACCTTTGAAAGTGCGCAAAACACGCAAAGCACACAAAACAGCAGTGAAAGTGCTTCAATGAGTGTTGGCACCGGTTATGGCACGGGTGGCGCAGGGGCAACGGGCAGTGCTGCTTTTAGTCAAGGGGAAGGTTCCAGTGATGAAGTGCATCACAAAAACAGCCATATTATAGGCACTGGCACTCTTCATACCATAAGTCAGGGAAACACCACATTGGCAGGCGCCGTGGCTTCTGCAGATCATGTAGAAATGGAAGTAGGGGGTGATTTTGCCATTACCAGCCGCAGTGATACGGGACAAACTTCCAGCAAGCAAAACTCTGTTTCTGTTGGTTTTGGTGCTGGACAAACGGGAGGTGGGGGCTCCATGAGCGCCTCTTTCCAAAAGGATAAATCCTCTAGCGATTATCATAGTGTTGTGGAGCAATCAGGCATCAAAGCGGGTGATGGCGGCTTTAATATCATTGTTAAAGACAAAACGACCCTAACCGGAGGCATCATTGCCAGCACCGCGCCGGCGGACAAAAACAGCCTGACCACAGGAAGCATTAGCACCAGTGATATCAGCAACAGTGCCCATGCTAAAGCCAGCAGCCATGGGTTTAGCATTTCTGGGAATGACACGATAAAGAACATTGCCAAGAATGTTTTAAATCACGGCAAAGCCAAGGATGGAGCAGAAGGGGAAACCAAATCTGCTATCAGTGATGGGACTATCATCCTTACTGATACAACTGGACAGAGGGCGATGGGGCAAGATGCTGGACAAATCATTGGCTCTCTCAACCGCAACACCGCTACAGCCCACCAAGCCGTTGCACCGGTGGACGCCACATCGCTTGAGGGGATCGTTCATAATCGCGTAGATATGATCAATGATTTATCGGATGAAGGATTGGGATACCTTGATAAAATTTATAAAATCACAAATGTCAAAGAGCACCCAGTAGGTGAGGTTGCGCATGATGAAAATGGCAATGTCCTCTATTTAACCGATGAAAATGGAGAGTATATAAAAGGCAGTGATGGAAAATATATCACTCTGTATCACTTTTTAAAGCCAGAGGAAGAAAAGCATTTACAAAAAGGCCCTAATGGTGCTGTTTATATGTTCTACAATGGCATTTTTAATTCACCAGATGATGCTGCGGGTAATGCTGTCCAATTGGCTGTTAATAAAAATGGTCCCCTTTATTTTACATACTTTCCCCAAGCTGACGATGTGCTGGTAGAATTAGGGGTAGCATTTTATCAAAAGTTTTTTGAAGGGGGCTCTTGGGGGTTGACCAATTCAACCAAAAAGTTCCAAGATTTTATCTATCGTTATGGCAATGACAATGCTATTGTTAGTGCGCATAGCCGTGGTACCATAACAGTAAGCAATGGAGCAAATGACTTGCAAGAACATGGTATCCACGGTGTAGCCAAGAAAACAGACTTCTATCTTGTTGGAGCGGCTGCTCACATGCAATCGATGGCCAATACAGTAGATTATCTAAGCGATGGCGAAAAAAATTATATCTACACACAAGGTCATATGTTAGACCCCATTAGTACAGTGATTGGTTACAATTGGCCTACGGCTTATAAGGCACCTTTAAATCTAGATTTTTCACTTTTGGAGAAAGGTATAAAAAATCCTTTTTATATGACGATATTTGCAGCAAACAGTTTATTTACTATAGCAACTAATCCAATCAGAGAGATGGGGAGAGCGGTCTTGGGCCTTAATCCGAGCCCCCATAATTGTTATGCTGATGCAAGTCGTGAGTGTCAAATTAATTATGGTTCATTTAGTTTTAACAAACTTTATTCAACGAGAACAGGGAACAAAAAATGAAAATGTTGTTTAATTTATTAAGCCTGCTCATTCTGTTAACGGTTGCTGGATGTGACATTGAAAACATTGATAAACCTCCTCGAGGAGAGACGGCTGTGTGGGAGAAGCTAGGAGCAGATTCTACTGAGGTAGGAAAAGCATTGCTAGAATGTGGTTTGCCACACCTTAATTATCTTGAGGATGAAGTTCAAAAGTTAAGCAACAATGAGAATGCAACGATTGATGCTTGCATGATCCAAGCAGGATTCCATTATAAAGGGAGAGCTAGCTGGTGTTCTCCTTTTAACGGTAGAGACCTCCCTATTTGTCAGCCTGGTGCTGTCATCCCACAGAGAAGTGTCGAAAAGCGCTTAAACAGCCCGTTTTGTAAAAGAAGTCCAGTACAACCTGAATGCAAGCCTTAAGTG
>NZ_JBHILW010000035.1:0-4898 GCF_042193565.1 Bartonella sp. SD1336NMGDW | reverse complement strand
GCCAATCCACATAAAATTGATGCGGACCTAACATCATCAAAGGATCTCTCATAGGCTCCCTCCCCTCATTCTGTCCCGCCATGCAGAGCATTAGCACGTGCCCGTTGAATGGCGTGGGCAACCGCACGACCAGTGGCCATAGGATCACGCGCCCCATTAACATGCACTGTGACATTTTGATTGTGTGTGATGGGGGAGCGCTCTTTCTCTCCTTGTTCTCTACCCGATGGATTTGCATGCCCCGCCCCCGCAAATTGTGCAATCGGTTGAATGGCTGTTTTGCCTCCCAAAAAACTTGGCAAAAACTCTCTTACATCAATGGAACCAATCCACCCC
Source organism: Bartonella sp. SD1336NMGDW (assembly GCF_042193565.1). NCBI lineage: Bacteria > Pseudomonadati > Pseudomonadota > Alphaproteobacteria > Hyphomicrobiales > Bartonellaceae > Bartonella > Bartonella sp. SD1336NMGDW. The sequence continues at coordinate 4,562 of NZ_JBHILW010000035.1, read as the reverse complement.
TTAATGCGGCTAGGCAAAGATTTACAATAATCCATCAATTGTGAGATAGACGACATAAAACCATCGACAATCGAATTAGCCAGATCTTCGCCCGCTTGTTCCATACCAGCCTTGGCACTCTCCGAGAGCTTTTCCTGTGTAAAAAAACTCTTCAACCATTGCCAAAAGTTGGAAAAGCTTTGTTTAACGCCCTCCCACAAATTGCCAAACCACTCGGCAACAGAGGAAAGCTCTTGTTTAAACTTTTGCCAAACTTGAGAGAGATCAAAAGCAGCAGCAATGATATTTTTCCATTTGGTGATGGTGGTGGTATCAGCACCAAAAAAGCGCATGACGGCTTCAAAGGCACGCCCCCAAGCCCGAGATACCCCCCGTGCCAAACCTTTGACAAATGAAGAAAAACGGTCCCAATATTTCCACAAAGCAAAACCAGCAGCCAGTATGACCGCCACAACAGCAGCAACCGCAGCCCCTATTGGAGTAAAAATACCCCCCACAACAGAGGCAATACCCGCCCCAACCACTTCGATCACTGTCCCAACAGAGCCAAAAGAGGCAGCAAATGCACTTCCTGAGACAGCAATCCCCCGTAAAGCCCCGACCAACAAGGTCATGGGGCGTAAGAGTCGGAGTGAACTTGCCCCAAGACCCGCGGTTAGCAAGCCCAGCGAGCGCCCTGCGGCTGCTAAGCCCCGCCAGCTTGCAGCAACACCACGACTGAGTACTCTAAGCTTGATAAAAGACGTGATCAATTGAAGAAGCCCAAGGCGTGTCCCGGCAAGAGTAAAGCGCAAAACCCGTAGAGCAATATTAAAAGCCATAAGGGCAGCAATGGTTTTGATGATGGCGCTCGTTAAAGTGGGATGGGCATTCGCCCACGCCATCAACCCATTGGTAAAATTGCCAACACTTTCCATCAAACTGTTGAGGGGGGGCAGAAGCACTTCACCAATGGTAATCCCTAAAGCCACAATGCGGTTTTGCAACAATTCAAATTGCCGCATGGCACCGGTTGCTTGTTTGTCTGCTTCTTGTTCTACCGAACCTTTAAAGACTTGTGGATCTTTCACATAATCTAAAGCTTGCCCTAACAATTCGGGATTGCCCACCAATTTGGCAAAATCACCAGTAAAATCGCGCCCATCAATGGCAATCAGGGAACGCATCCCCTGTTCAGATTTCGCTAAAACATCAAAAAAGCGTACCAAGGTACCGGTGGCATCTTTGTCCAGATCTTGCATAAATTTTTCGCGAGAAAGCCCAATATTGGCAAAAGCATCTTCAATATGTTTGCCCCCCGCCTGTATGCGCGCACTCATCGCATTAAAACCACGCGCGGCACTCTCTGGAACAATCCCAGCAGAAATCATCGCCGTACCAAATGCCGCAGTTTCCCGCGCGGTGAGCTTAAACATGGTTGCCGCACCGGTAGCACGATTGGTAAAATCAGACACCTCACTTGCCTTTGCCGCCATGTGATTAGAGAGATGATTGATAGCATCGCCTAGATCTTCAATGCCTGCTTGATTAAGCTTAAAGACATTGCGCAATTTGGCAAAGCGCTCCCCAATCTGATCTCCCGTCATATCAAAAGCTACAGCCGCTTTGGCAGCATAAATGCTAAAAGCTTCTAGATCTTGTTCGCCAATCCCTGCTTGGCTGGCACTGGTCATCAGTTCTAAGACTTCACGTGCCGCTAGCGGAATCTTGGTGGAGGTTTCAAGCGCAAAACGGCGCAATTCCTTTAAGCGATGAAGGGGGGCATCGAGAACCTTTTCTAATCCCTTCATCGATTGATCAAATTGCATGGCTTTATAGAGCGGTGCAATTAAGGTTGCTGTTTGCGCAATGGCACCCACCATACGCCCCCGCGCTTGGATAAAAGCATTTTTCGCATTCTTTGTCGCATCCTCAAGATGTTCAGGGTCAAACCAATTTTTAAAGTGTTGCCTTGTCTTGTTTTGGAAATGCGCAACATCGCTACTGAAGGCTGCAAGATCACGCTTGGCAGAAGCTATCCCCTCTTGCAGGTGATTGACAAAACGCACAACAAGGGAAACATCCATGACGATTCTTTATCCTAACTGATGGCTTTCATATTCTTGGGCTTTAAGGCGTGCGAGTTCTTCTCTATAGGCAATCACATCCAGCCAATCCATCTGGTTAATTTCTGAAGGCGCCCAGTGATAATAAAGGGCTAGTTCTGCCCCAAATTGTCTGGCAGAGAGGATTGGCGTTGCGTAAAAAAAGCAAAAAAAGCCTTGAAAACAGCCATAATGTCAACAACATCAAGACGATTAATCAATTCAATAGATTCATGTGACATATCGGCTAAAAGCACGGCTATTCCTTCCATAGCCTCATGGGTAAATAAAGCCTCACAAAGCTTAAGAACAAGAATATCATTGCCCAATGTTGTTTTATCCTCTTCTACAGCGGGTAGAACGAGCTCTACCAACTGCGGTCCAATCAACACCGCTAATTGGCGTGCTTGCTTGAAGTTTGGGCGATAAAAGGTCAGTTTCTTGCAGAGAGATTCTTTGCCTCCTTTATCCTGATAAAGAAGCGGAACCTGCAATTCCACGTCAATGCTGGTTTGTAAACTTGTCATGATCAATTCCTATAAATGAGAACCCTATCAATAATGAGAGCTTATAAATTGAGAATAGAGCGGCGGCGAGAACCGATCTCTTGCCCATTGCGGACAAGCCAGCCGCCCCGTTTAAAAGAAAAGCGGTGCAAAACAGAGCCATCCCAAAATTCCGTATAGTCCCAAACATTTTTGATTTCGCAATCATAGCCTGTCGCTTTTCCAGCTGTTAAGCCTTCGCTATCGACTTTGACCAAGCGCCCCGTGACATCAATGGAATGCTCATGCTCGCGTCCATCTTCTTCAGAGATCACATGTTTTTTTCCGGTGAATTTATGACGAAGACCAGGAGGACCACCAAAGATACCGATAATTTCGGGTGTGTGACTGCGGATTTTCATTTGTAAACTTAGCGCTTTCACACCAAGACCGCTCACATCAATTTGCATATCAGAGCCGCCTGGTTGATAGGTTTCGGTGATTTCTTCCAACGTGGGCAGTTTCAATGTTTCAAGATCAAGGTGAAGATTCACATCATCATCAACAATCAAGGTAAAACCGCGTACAATGCGTAAAGTCATGCTTTAACTCCTTGCTGCTTTGCGATAAGTTTCAAGCGTATCGCCAAATTGATAAGTCATTTTCTTTTGGATATCTTCAGCCAATCGATCAAAATAAGCGCTATTGCGCCGGCTGCCGAAACTCAAATCTTCTAGAGGCGGCACTTCTTCCGCATCAAACTCGACCCGCAATTTTCCCAATTGTAAAGTGCTGTTGGAATTTAAATCGCGGTCAAACCAAACCCTCCCACCAAGCAATGCACCACGCGCAATCAGATCATCAAGAAACTGCGTGAGGCTGCGGGTAATGGCAATAACATGTTGACCGGTCAGATTCTCATCATTCGCCCAAGGGCGGAAACTGTTGATGATCGTTTTTTCCAAAGCTGCACGGGTGCGCACCACATTGACAAAACGCCACAATGGGTCACTGGAGGTGGTATGATTTCCCCATAAAATACGTCCATTGGCAGCAATTTTTCCATGCGCATTTTGACTAAGTCGTGCTGGAATAAAGGTAGCAATATCGGCTTGGTTGAGGCGATTTGCCTCATGATCGATTTCGCCATCAAAATAGCTAATGGGGCGCGCCGTACCTAAAATGCCTTTAACATCTTGGTTGGAGGGAGACCAAAAAACACCACCCCTTTGCTTATCACGTTTGATAAACATGGCGGCAGCAAAAGGACTTGCGGGTTTAACACTAACACCCCCATCACTATTTGCCACCCGTACAAAGGGATCAATCAAATAACAAAAGCGTGAGGAAAAATCTGCACGATAGGCAAGACTTTCTTCCGCATTTTTACCACCCGTATCAAACACGGCAATCGCTTGTAGCTTTTCTGCCACCTGTTCCAAGGCATCCGCCACGGGGTTTTTACCATTATCAAGGCGCCCTGCACTATAAGCCGGTGCCAATAAAATCCCAGGCTCTACCCCTAAATGACCTCTAGCATGCGATAAAGCATGCACACCGGTCAAATGAGCGTTTGATCCCACCATCTCAGTTTGTGTCTCAGCAATGGTTGATTTTTCTTCCACTCGCACAAGAATAATTTGTGCCTCAATCCCTTGCGCACGCACGGCATTGATAACATCAAGAGCTGTGCCTCTTGTCCCAAGCTTTTGGATTTTCTCACCCTCATGTGTAAAAACTAACACAGGCTCGTCGAGGGGAAAAACTTGGTTGTCAGCATCAGGGGCTGTGACAACCGCACCAATAGCGGTCTGATCAAATGTTGCTAAGGGACGGGAATCCTCACCAGCCTCTACAATGCGTATCCCATGATTAAATTCTGTTGCCATCTTGCTCTCCAAATCAATGAAGAGAGAATAACAAGCATCACCATGCTCCATAAGACTGACACTGTCAGTCAAAAAAAGCCCTTTAAAAGGGCTTTGAAAGAGCA
>NZ_JBHILW010000034.1:0-5300 GCF_042193565.1 Bartonella sp. SD1336NMGDW | reverse complement strand
TTGTTGAGGGAGTGCATCATGTCAAAAAGCGCTCTATATCAGCCGTAACAGAGCCTTATGTTGGAAGATGTATCGGTCTTGTCGATATTCAGCTCTTAATCAAGAAGTTAACCAAAGTTTATTTGGATCAAGGCTATGTGACGGCGCGTTTTTACATTCCTGATCAAGATATCAAAAACAGCAAGGCGCTCAAATTTGTTGTCATTGAGGGCAAGCTTTCAGAGATTTACTATAATGGTTCACCGGCATCTCGTTATAACAATGTTGTGTGGAGTGCTTTCCCTGGGCTTCAAGGTCATGTTCTGAACATGCGCGATATTGAACAGGGGCTTGATCAGATCAACCGTTTGAGTTCAGCGCACGCTCAAAGCGAACTTCTTCCAGGGCGTGAAGAAGGGAGCACCATTGTCAATATTAACAATCATCCCGATAAAACTTTCAAGGTTACTGTTTCTCATGACAATATGGGACAATCTTCTACGGGTTATGCGCGTTATAGTGCGGGCTTGAGGGTAGAAAATATTTTAGGGATGAATGATGCGTGGGATTTTAACTATCAACGCAGTGAGCCCGATTATTGGGGTGGGAGCAAGCAAGAAGGACATAGCAATAACATTTCAGCAAGTGTGAGTATTCCGTACGGTTATTGGACCTTTGGATTGAATGGCACTGTTTATAATTACCAAAGCATAATCCCTGGCAATTTTACCGATATTGAGACGACGGGGGATTCCAGTGAGTTGCACGCCAGTACAAGCAGAGTTCTTTATCGTGATGGTGTTTCCCTTACAACCTTGAATTTAGGTCTTTCTTATAAAAGAACCAACAATTACCTTCTTGGCAATAAGATTGAAGTGGGCAGCCGTCAATATAGTGTCGCCAATTTTGGCATTTCGCATTCGCGCCAGATGCTGGGTGGAACTTGGACCTTTGATGTGAGTTATTTGCAAGGTCTTCCCTTGTTTCATTCAGTCAAGAAGCACGATCCAGGAGCAGGGGATGCGGAGCCACAATTTGCCAAATTTACCGGCACACTCAGTGTTATGACGCCTTTTAAGGTAGGGGGCTTGGACTTTATACTGAGCAATCTTTTGAGTGGTCAATATTCACCGCATAATTTATTGGGTGCTGAGCAGATTTCGTTGGGGGGTGCTTCCAATGTTCGTGGCACGCGTGAGAGTTTGCTTTTTGGCAATAACGGTTTTTTTAGCCGGAATGATTTGTTGCTACGCACCATTCCGTGGAGCAATCACGCGACCTTCAAAAAGGTTTTTGGTGAACTTCGCCCTTATGTTGGTTTGGATTATGGGCGTGTGTTTTCGCAAGTTTTGTATGGGATTAAGAGTGATCAGCTTGCCGGTTGGACAGCGGGTGTCAAGCTTGCGGGAGGCATGGTCTCTCTCGATGCTAGTTATTCCAGTATTTTTTGGAGCACAGTTAAGCACAAAAAATCAGGAACATTTTTTATGACATTAACAATGGAACTTTAAGCATTGTTTATTGGGGAGTTAACGTATGAGATATGAGAAGAGAGCAGAAAGAGCAGCTTTATTAGGTGTTTTGGTCTCCAGTACGATGCTCAAAAAGGTTTTATTTGGGGGACTTGGTTTTTCTTGTTTATTCGCACCTTCAGCGTTACAGGCGCAAATTACTGTGGATCCTAACGCTCATGCCGCCCATCGCCCAGATATAGTGGCAGCGCCCAATGGGGTTCCCTCGATTGATATTGTTACCCCCAATGGCAAGGGCTTATCACACAATAAATATGATGATTTTAATATTGGCAATCCAGGTGTGATTTGGAACAATCATGCGCAAGAAGTGGGGCAATCGCAGTTGGGGGGCATTATGCCGGGCAATCCGCATTTGCGCCTCACGGGTTCAGCGAAAGTGATTTTAAATGAAGTGACCAGCAGCAAGCGCAGTGCGCTTCATGGTCCAGGAGAGGTTTTTGGGAGCCCAGCCGATGTGATTATAGCCAATCCCAATGGGATAAGCTGTGATGGTTGTGGCTTTATCAATACACCCCATGCGACTTTAACTACAGGTGTACCCGAAATTGATGCGAGCGGTTTTTTGAAAGGCTTTGAGGTGCGAGGTGGGGATATTACCTTTGGTGCAAAGGGAGCCAATTTTTTCTCTGGTCAAGGGGCTGTTGATATTGTCGATATTGTCTCACGCACGGTGCATTTTGAAGGAGCTGTTGCGGGCAGAGAAATTGGAGTGACAGCAGGGACGGGTCACTTTGATTATGCTTCACGGGAAATGAAAGAACTAACCGATATTACTGGTAAACCGGAATATGCGATAGATGGTTCTGCTTTGGGGGCTCTACAGGCGGACAGAATAAAACTTGTGGCGACAGAAAAAGGTGTAGGGGTTCGTATGCGCCATGATATGGCAGCCAATGCGGGGCAGTTGCATCTTTCTGCTGACGGGAAAATCTCGTTGAAGAATGTTTTTGGTCATGGGGGTGTTGTCCTCAAATCGAAAAGCCAGAGCGTATTGGCAAAACACATCACCTCGAAAAAGCATATTGATATTGCCGCCCATAAGGATGTGATGTTAGAAACGGTTGGCGCTGAAGGTCATTTGAAGATAGAGGCGCAGGATGGGCTTTTATCGATTGCAGGCAAGGCAACCTCTGGGGGCAATATGAAGCTTTCTTCGCGCCAGACACTTCAAGTTTCAGGGCTAGGGTCAGGCGCTGATATGGCTCTTGAATCGGGCGGAGACTTGAAGCTTGAGGGGATTGTTTTAGCGCAAGGGAACCTCAGGGCACATGCCGGTGGTGATATAAAGGCGCAGTTTTTAGCCGGTGGGGTTGATATGGCGGCAACGGGTGCTTCTGGTGTTGTTGTTCTTGGCACCCAAGGGGATGTTGATCTCCAGAGCAGTCAAGGTGCGATTGTCGCTGAAAGTGTTTATGGGGCAGGAGATATCACCCTGGTTTCTCATAACGGGCTTTCTGTTTCTGAAACAATTCTGTCGCATCAAAATGTTGCCATTCAAGCACAACCAGAAACAAATGCTCCCGTTCATTTTGGGCAACTTTTAGCTCATGGCAAGGCAAATATTGAGGGTGGGGCGGTTGACTTTTCTTCGCTGATGACGGGTGAAGAAGCTGTTTTAAAGGTTGGCAGCCTTGATGCTGGCACACTGATGACAGGTGTCGTTTCTACGGGCGGTTCAGGGGATCTTGTTTTAGATGAAAAGGGCTTTCTTTTGATTACAGCAAAAGAAGGGGTGAAGGTTGGTCAGATTGCCAGTGGTGGCAATATTGAAATTTTTGCAGGCAACGACATCTATTATGATCAGGTCATTGGCTATGGCAGTGCAACATTGACATCGGTGTCTGGAGAGATCAGTGTTGAGAATGTGCTGTCTGCTGAGGGGGATGTGAGATTGACGGCAACAACTCTCGATTTAAGCAATAATCGTTCTCATATTTACACGCCACAAACGCTGTATTTAATTGCAGATCATATTGATGTCTCAGAGAGCGAATTGACTTATGGTGGTTTAGACTTTCAAAGCACCAATGCCCTTGATATTCACAATGCGCGGCTCCAAGCCGTGACAGATGAGGGGGGGACTGGAGATATTCTCTTTATTGCTCCAAGCGTTATGGTGGATAAGGCAACTTCTGTTTTAGCGGCGCGAGATTTCGTGATCAAAACGGGGGAGCTTGGAAATAGCGGTCAATTGGCATCGGGGCAGGATTTAGTCTTTAGCGTGACGGGCAATGTGACCAACAACAAAACGGGCTTAATCTATGTGAAGGGCAATGGTGCTTTACAAGTTGATGGGGCTTTGTTGAATGATTTTGGCGCCATAATGGCAGAGGGTGATTTATCTTTCACCAATGCAGAAGGCAGCGGAAAAAGCCTTTCGCTTGTTAACAAAGCGGGCTTTATTCAAGCTGGTGGAAACTTAAATATCCAAACCAACACTCTAAAAAACGAAGCCGATAGCACGCCCGTCATCACGGAAAAAACGGAATATAGCGATATTTCTTTCCAAAGACCAAAGGATTCTGATCAACTCAGTGATGGGATGTTATATCATGATGCGAAAGTTGGTCTTTGGGGACAAGGGCACGAACATCAAGATGATAACGGAATTTGGAAAGGACACTTATACATTTACTTAGATAATCCACTTTGGAATAGTAAAGAAGAAACCTATGGCACCGCAATTTCAAGCGATGGAACAGTCTATAAGGCATTTACTTGGAAATATATTGACGAAAGAAACTCTGTAGAACAGTATCGATGGAATGGTTTTCGGCGGAAGGCAGGAGGGGGCTGGTCAATAAACGAAAATTGGTCACACATGACAGAAAAGACTGTCACGCAAGGGTTTTCTCATAAACCAACTGTTTCGGGGGTAATACAATCTAGTGGCAATCTCATCATTAACGCTGATACCATTGACAACCATTATAGCTCTATGAGAGCAGAGGGAAATGCTGATATCCACGCCAAGACGCTGACCAATTTAGGTGCAACGGCTTATAAAAATACCTATATGGGTTGTAATGCCAATACGGATGCTTATTGTTATGGCTATAAAGCTGATGGAAGCCGCGATGTTTCTTTAGATATAGTCAATGGCAAGGATCGCCAAATTGGCTCAAAAGTTCTTGATGCAGCTCCTGGTCTTGTCCAAGCGGGTGGCACTTTAAATCTGGTGGTCGATCAACTCAATAACACGGCAGCGGAAGGTTCGATTACAGGGGATGCGCATTTTGAAGCAAAGTCGGTTGCGGGCAATCCACTGGAGTCCTTAAGTGGTTTGCCTGGAGCTGGCGCTCTCTTTACACCAAAAGTAGATCTCAATAATGCAGGGGAACTTTCTGAGGGGCTTCCTTTACCAAAACCCCAATCGGGGGGTGTTGGGGGCACGCTGCCCAACCAGAATTTCATTTATGAAACGCGGGCAGAATTCCTTGATGTTGGCAAGTTTTATGGCTCAGCTTATTATTTGAACAGAATTGGCTACAATCCTGACAGAGAGATTTTTTTCTTAGGCGATGCATATTTTGAAAAGCAGCTGATTGAAAAACAAATGCGTGATCTTGTTGGTCAAGGTTTGGGCAAAGGTTCCTTTATTCCTGGAAGTGATGCCATTGAACAAGTCAAAACCTTGCTGGATGTCGGGGCAGAATATGCAAAAGCCCACAATTTGACTTTTGGTGAGGCTTTGAGTGAAGAACAATTGGCTTCTCTAGAAGCCCCGATGGTGATTTATGTGCGCCAACAGGTCAAGGGCATGGATGTTTATGCACCGGTGCTTTA
>NZ_JBHILW010000033.1:0-5513 GCF_042193565.1 Bartonella sp. SD1336NMGDW | reverse complement strand
TGGACGGGGCGGGTATGGTGGAATTCCTTTCAACTTGATTTTGATCAGTTGCCTGAACGCAAAAGCCTTGAAGCCATTGAAGCGATTACCGACCTTTCCAAAAGTTTGCGCTCTGATTTTCGCCGTGGGACCTATGGTTATGATGTGCAAGCTGTTGAATGCAATATGTCACGCCTTGATGACAGCATGTTGGAGTATGAGAGCGGTGTTCGTTTAACAGCTGGGGACACTTTGTTTTCCTTTGGGCGCACAACAGAGATAGAGCACGTTCTCACAAGAGAAGAAGGCAGGCTTATTGGCAATTGGATAGATGATGGGGATGAAGAGTTAAGCTGGAACCAAATCGATTATCCATGGGATATGGCAAATTTTCCGTGGTGTTCGGTCAAAAAACATGAACGCGATATGCTGATGGCAGAATGGTTTCATGGTCGCACGCTTTATCTCGTGTTAAGAGACAGACAAAATAGCGCGATTGGGTATCAAAGATGCTATGCTGTAGCGCCTGTCGAACAGGCTTTGGATGGTGTGTACAGCCATTGTGGCGGCAGATTTAACCCTTCTACAACAGGCACTCTGTTGTTTCTTGCTGCCCGTACAGACTTTCACGATGTTGACGGCAAACAAGCAGCATTTGTTTCTGTTCTCGTTCATGCCACCCCCGCAGAAAACATAGCGGTTGGCAAGCTTTGGTGTGACGCCAATGAACTCAATGGCGGTGTCGAGATACTCAAAACGCCCATTAATATTCCTTTGCGTGCCGATGTTCGCGAACAATTCAAGATTTTATTGAGGTTTTAATATGAAGCATGAAAGTGGTTTACCCTTTGCAATTGACAGATCTCGCGGCAAAGAGGAACAACAAAGCGTTGTCTTTTATGGCACGCGTCCCTTTATTCAAAGTGGTGAACTGAATGAGGTTCAAACCATTATAAGAGGACGGCATGACCGCTTGGGGCGCCTTGTGGCACAAGAAGGAGATCGCGTTGAACGGGCTGATGCTTTTGTCAACAAAGAGACAAGGACCGTAACGTTAACGGATGGCAAGATTTATATTGCCGGTGATATCTTTCCAGTCTCTGAAGCGGTACTCAACAATGTTTCCATGATTGGACGCTTGGAAATTGGTGTGAAGCTACAAAAAAAATGGATAACACACGAAGATGATCCGGAGCTGTTGGGGCAAGTCCCTGGCACTTTGGCAGAAGGAGAGCCTGGTGCCGCACGCGAAACAGCAAAGCTTGTTTGGGCACTGAAAGAGGATGCGCAGAATGGCACTTTTTTTCCCGTTTATATTTTACAAGATGGCGTTTTGATTGATCAAAAATCACCCTCATTGCTTGAACCCGCCATGCAAGCTATTGCGACGTACGACCGTGCCCATGGGCATTATATCGTGAGTGGCTGCCGTGTGAGCGCATTGGGAGCAAATAATGGTTGCCAAGTGTTTAGTATTCAAGAAGGAGAAGCCAATATCAATGGCTTTAAACGCAAGCGCTTAGCCGCCTTGCGCCATGAAGAGCCAGAGGATTTTTCGACAAGCGTTGTTCCTAGCGAAACGCATATTTTTGCGCCTCCAAAAGGGAAAACAAGTTTTACCTTTAAACCCTATTATTTTCCTATTGCCGATATTCAGTCTCTTTTGTTGACAAAAGAAAAAACCGTTAACGTCACCCGCGGTGCCGTTGCTGCAGGGCGTGATGGTGTGCCGGATAAAAGCATCACCGCGTTTATTAAAGTCGTTCAAGGAAGTAAGGAATTTAAAGAAGGAACAGATTTTAAAAAAACCGGAGACACCATTGATTGGGCGCCGGTGGGAGACGAACCTTTACCGGGCAGCAGCTATAAGGTGACTTACCGTTACCGCGCAAAAATCACGGCTGATAAAGTAACAGCGCAGGAAATCACTGTCTCAGGTGGGGCGCAAGGTGGTGATATTATCGTCAGTTACACTTACAAATTGCCCCGCATTGACCGCATAGGACTGAACACACAAGGCAATGTGGTTTATATCAAGGGGATTTCCGCAGACCAACCTATGGCACCCAGTGTCCCTGATGATGTGTTGTCCCTTGCAACGATCACCAACAATTGGCTTGAAACGCCGGTTGTTGTCAATGATGGCACACGGGTTGCCCCCTATGATGAGATGTGGCGCTATTTTCAACGGGTGCTCTCCCTTGACCGGTTGATGCAGTTAGAGCGCATTAAAAGCAATGTGGACTCTAAAGAACCTGTCGCTAAAAAAGGCATGTTCGCTGATCCCTTTCTTGATGACTCTTACAGAGATGAAGGCTTTCAACAAACAGGTGCTGTAGGCAATGGCATTTTACAGCTTGCCATTGATCCAACCTTTTACACCGCTAATCTTACAGCGCCTGTCACCCTTGACTGGACAAATGAAGTGATCATTGCGCAAGAGTTGACAACGGCTTGCGAAAAAATCAACCCTTATCAAAATTTTGCACCCCTGCCTGGTACAGTCACTCTTACCCCCGCGACAGACTTTTGGCATGAACAGCGCACCGATTGGCTCTCAAGCGTGACCAATCAACTGAACATGGGATGGAACCGTGGGAGAAGCATTCGTAAAACAGAAGTGCGTGATGATTTGGTGAGTGCAACCCAAGAGCAAATCGATTTCTTAAGACAAATTACCCTTTCCTTTAAAATTGAAGGTTTTGGCAAAGGGGAAAAATTGGAAAGCTTTACCTTTGATGGCGTGGATGTTTTACAAAAAATCTATTATTGTTTTACATCTCCCGATGGCGCTCTTGAAGGCGCTTTCACGATTCCACAAAATATTACAGCTGGCACAAAAAACGTTGTGGCACGGGGAAAAGGTGGAACCATTGCCACGGGTCTTTTTACAGGGCAAGGTGTGATTGATGTGAAAGTGATGCGACGCACCACCACAGTAAAAATATGGACACAAGTGGATCCACAAGCACAAGTCTTTACACCCGATGAAACACGGCAAATCACCGGTATTGACTTTCATCTTTGCAAAATCGGTAATCAAAACCATGATTTGGTGATTGATTTGGTCACCACTGAAAACGGTTATCCGACCGCCGATATCCAAGCACAAAGCTTTTATTCAATGAAGGGCGCAAAAACTGGTTGGGCAGAAGCACGCTATGATGTACCACTTCTTGTGATGGATGACCGTCTCACCGCCTTTGTCATTAAAACTGATGATGCTGATCATTCTGTCTCCTTAGCAAAGCTTGGGGATTTTGATGCAGAACACCAGAGATATGTCTCAAGCCACCCTTACGTGACCGGTCCACGCTTTTCTTCAGTTAACGCACAAAGCTGGACTGCTCATCAAGATGAGGCTTTAGCCTTTCGAGTGTTGGCAGCCCGCTACACACAAACAGAAAAAACCATTGATCTTGGCACTTTTGATCTTGTTGATTGTTCTGATTTGCAAATACGCGCAGCCATTGAATTGCCTTCAAGCGATTGTTCTGTCATCTTTGAAATTGAACGAAACAACGGCACGGTTTATCAACTTCTACCCTTTCAATTACTCAGTCTTACCGAATATATCAGTGAAAAGGTAAAGCTTCGCGCTATTCTCAAAGGCACCGAAAAGCTCTCACCTGTTTTGTTTGCTCCTGTTCAATTGATTGCGGGGAAGATCCATAAAGAAGCCACTTATGTCACCCGTGCTTTTTCCTTTGGGGAAAAGGCAAGGTTGACCAGCTATATCAAAACCTTTTTACCGGGCGGTGCAACCTTTACACTCGAGATGCAACTGGATGATGGTGCTTTCACCCCTTTGAAATTAGAGGAAACAGAGCAACTCGCTGAACCGCTTTGGACAGAGCGCAAATTTATCAGTGGTGATAAAACAGCCAAACAAGCGCGCTTGAAATTGACCCTTATCGGTGGACCAGCAGCGCGGTCTATGGTGAGCGATTTTGGCGCTGGTATATTATGAGGGGAAAATGAGAGATGACAAAAACCAAAAAACTCGACATGGAATTGCCTAAAGAAGGACGCTTTATCAGTTCTGAATTCCCAATCTTGCGGGAAAACTTGACCAAAATTGATCAAGCCATTGTTGATATTGAGGAAAAGGTAGAGGGAAAAGCGCCTTCAAAACACACGCATAGCATAAGTGATGTTGCAGACCTTGAAGCGGCCCTTAAGGCCAAAATGGCAGCCGATAAAACCTTCACTTTTGCTGATTTAAGTGATATCGAAGGCGCAAAAGATGCTGCCAACAATTATGTTCTCTATAAATCAAGCAATAATAACTTCACTTTTGGCAGTGCTGTCTCTCTATTAGGCGCACACCAACATAAAACCGAAGATATTGTGGGGCTTGATGATTTTAGAGCTAAGATCAATGAAGATCTCACAAGCTATGGACACCTCACAAGCCCAAATGAATGGCAAAGTTATAATAAATTTACCAGCAAAGTTACCATGAGTGGTGGCTTAGAACTGTTGGGTAATTCGTCGTTTAGCCTTATCCATAACAACAAAGTCGTTACCAATCTAAGCACAACCGGAAGCTCGCTTAAAGGACCTTTGAGAGTTGATGACGAAGCTGTTTATACCAAATCACAAGTGGATGCAGCCATCTTGGCACAGATAAAGAGTCTTAAAAAAGATTTGACCGATAAAATCACAAATTGGCCGGCTCTTGCTGATGCTGAATTGCTGTATACGCAAGATGGGAAAATTCAATGGCCAGACTGGGTAACGGATAAAACTAAAGTTGAGATCCAAGCATGGGGTGGCGGCGGCAGTGGTGGGGGTGGTTATTCTTATTACTTAGGAGGCGGTGGCGGCGGTGGCGGTTGTACGGTATGGTATGGTTATAAAGCGAGTTTAAAGGGTCATGAGAATATCGCTATTGGTAAAGGAGGAGATTCTGTTTCAGGGCGGACTGTAACAGGTAAGTCTGGAGGAATAACAGCCGTTGGAAAGAATTTTATTACCGCTACAGGAGGAAAGGGGGGTGGGGGTGTTTCTGCCTATCAATCTCACACGGGATTTGGTGGTAGTACGACTACCTTCTATTCAGGCACTGGTGGCGCTGGAGGTACAGGTGGAAACTTTGGTTTAGCAACAGACGAACATCTAGGAATCGCCAAAGGCGGAAATGGTTATGCTGGAACGAATGGAATTACGAGTAAAACAAGTGGGAATGGAGGCGATGCTGGAGGTGATACATCACGTGGTGGCGCTGGAGGACTAGGCAAAGGTTCCTATAGTTCAGGAAAAGCGGGGCGTGGTTTTGGTGGTGGCGGTGCTGGTGCTCATGACGATTCTTCTCCAAGTGGTGCTGGAGCTGATGGCGCTGTTCTTATAAGATTATGGAAAGAATAAATGGATGCACAAGTAACCAAGATATGACAGAAGTCAAATGGATAGCTGTTGTATAAGCTGGCTTGTATGATTTTTAAGTCCTTTTATTGCTCTTTCAAAGCCCTTTTAAAGGGCTTTTTTTGACTGACAGTGTCAGTCTTATGGAGCATGGTGATGCTTGTTAT
>NZ_JBHILW010000032.1:0-6366 GCF_042193565.1 Bartonella sp. SD1336NMGDW | reverse complement strand
AAAACAGCCTCCAATATGGGGTGGTGGGGCTTTTTAGGCAGTCTGATAGGTGCCATTATTTCCAGTGTTTTTGGCTACTATGGTTACAGAAGCCGTAAGGATACTTTCATGCTTTAAAACGTCTACCTCTAAAGCAAACACAAAAAAAGCTGCACGCATAGTGCAGCTTTTTTTGCAAAATTTCCTTGATTTTTCATGCTTTTCAACACAACCAAATTTTTCGACATCCACGTAAAGCTTTTATAATCACGAGAAACAAGCTTAAAAATAAAAGATTTTTTCAACAATTCTATTTACTTATGTTTTTTCTTTAAAAAATTTCTTAGATGAAATGTTGACTCCATCGATTATATATATGCGTTACAGCGCAATAAATATGCAACTATTGCTCTATTTTTGCCATTTAAGCAAAACGAATTTCGCAGAAAAATATTCCTACACAATCAACAACTTTTCTTAATATGGAAAGCATATCAATCTTACATCTCATGTAAGAGGGAGCATTATGCGGTTAACATTTCATCCACACATAATATGAGAGAATAAGGTGAAATTCCTCTGGTACAAAGGAAATACCAGCCTACCAAATTATCTATTCTCAACAACGCGACGCGCTCACCGCCTCAATACCAGTACTTTAGTTTGAGTATACGAACACAATTTACATTTTAGATTAAATGTATCAAATAAATAGTGAACACAAAATCTATGAATAAACAACGATTTAACTTTACACGCTTCAAACAAAGAACCAAATTCTATAATCATGCGTTATTAATTTTTTTTGTAAATATTTTTATACAGAGATCAAAAATCTTACTATTGCTTTCAATACAAGAAACCTACATAAACAATTTCATCTTGATAAACACAACATGCTATATAAGCTCGATTCTATTGATGCTTATGAACAAAAGTCTATAAAGCAGATTGAAGTTGCCTCTATTGAAGTAAAAGATGGGCAAGAAAAACTGTATTTTATTGTGGAAAGCAGAAGTATTTTCGAAAACATGTTGCACGATCTGGAAAAAGCGAAAATCCATTGCGGTCGTGAACATTTCAAAGCTTTAGGAGAAAATACCCAATATATTGTTTCTGATAATTATGAAACTTTTATCGATCAAGCACTTCAAAAAGATACCATAACAACTTGAAAAAATGTTTGGGCTATGGAAACAACCCTCCCCTGTTGTTTATAAAATGCAACTTTTTCCTACTATATAATTTACAAGCTCTTCCTTATAACCGATTTTAATTTTTATTAAACGATTAAGAGATCGTCGAACCTTTTCCAGAAAAGGCTGCACATTTAAGAAAAGAAAATTGTAAACTATTGAGAATACATTTGCCCCCAAACAATCATTTAATTATAAAAATGATACATAAACACACATTGAATTTTTCAGTCAATAATTTGATTTATAAAGCTTTTAAAGCATTTTCCATATTAAATAATAAATGTAAATGGAGAAGGCATATACATTTGTCTAGGTTCCGCTTTTGCTCTTATGCAGATAGAGTTGACGGCGAATAGACTCCTCGATAAACTCATTGAGATCAACTTAACTGATGGCTTCATTTTGGAGGAAGAGGGATTGTATACAAGGGGACCATCAGCGCTTCCAATCACATTCATCCCCATATTAAAGCCATCACAAACAGGTGTTCATTCTCAAAATCTGTGATTTATGGGGTAGAACCAATATTTTAAAGAGTGTCTGTAGGGAGCATGATCATGCAAAAGGTGGATTCCTATACCAAATCAGAAAGGTATGTAATATATACCGTAATTATTTCCAGCATACTCCCCTTGCTGGACGGAAGCATTGTTAATGTCATCCTTCCTGACCTTGCGCATTATCTTTCAGTAGAGGAAAATAATATACAATGGGTTGTAACATCCTATTTTCTGGCCACCGTGCCAGGATTGTTGATAGCAGCTTTTGTTCAGGGGAGAATAGGTATCAAAAGAACTTGGTTTCTTGCAAGCTTCATTTTTATGCTTGGATCACTGGGGGTAGGATTAAGCTATAATTTTCCAACCATTATATCTGCCCGTATCGTTCAAGGTTTCGGGACCGGTCTTTTGCTACCCCTTAGCCAAACCATCATTGCCTTACA
Source organism: Bartonella sp. SD1336NMGDW (assembly GCF_042193565.1). Taxonomy (NCBI): domain Bacteria; kingdom Pseudomonadati; phylum Pseudomonadota; class Alphaproteobacteria; order Hyphomicrobiales; family Bartonellaceae; genus Bartonella; species Bartonella sp. SD1336NMGDW. The sequence continues at coordinate 4,245 of NZ_JBHILW010000032.1, read as the reverse complement.
ATTTGGACAGACACGAGTGCGCCAAGCCATGGGCACCATAGCCGTACCAACAGTTTTCGCTCCTGCCTTTGGTCCGCTGGTAGGCGCCTCGCTTGCTCAGTATGTGTCTTGGCGTTTGTTATTTTTTATCAATATTCCGCTTATTTTATTGGCACTCACCATTGGAGCAAAACATTTAAAGAGCAACGAAACAACAAAAACAAAATTTAACTTATTTGCATTTTTAGCATTTTTCATATCGCTTATTTCGTTTTTCTATCTCACAGAAGCCAGAAATATAAAGAACAACACCTCCGTATATATCCTAGCACTTATAGCGATGATATCTCTCATATTGTTCATTGTTTCTAATCAGAAAGCAAAAAACAAATTAATCGTCTTTAGCGGATTTCAAAATGCGCGCTACACATTACTCATGATCATGGGGCTTGTTGCTTCATTTCTTTTTTATAGCTTCCTCGTTTATTTTCCTTTAGCCGTTGCCATGGAAAAAGCCCATGAAAATAGCCTTCTCATCATCGGCGTAGTCCTTGCTCTACAAGGGGTAGGTGCATGGATCGGAAGGAAATTTATTTACCAAAAATGGAAAGAAAAAACTCCCTTTTTCATGATAGGAATTGGTTTGGTGATATCAAGCTTTGGATTATTATGCTTCGGCTATAATATAAGCATGGATGGGCTTGGATTCTTGCTAAGAGGCATAGGGCTTGCATCACCACCATTGTCTGCCTTTCCGCCCCTATCCAATATGTCAACAGCTTATACGTCAAAGATACAGCAGTTATCACACGCATATTACAGCAAATAGGCGGAGCCTTGGGGGGTGTATTCGCTGGATTTTTGATCCATTCGCTGACAGAAGAATATCTGTCCTTAAACCAAACATATCTCATATTCTTTATATTCTCTATCGCTGCATTTTTACTGTTTTGCCTTGCATTCTCCTTGTCGCATAAAGAAAAGGGCTCCGATTTATGATATGCTTTGTTTGAACGCCTTCTCAATAACATTTGCAACGACATATAATATCATAGAGCAGTTTACCACTTTTCGAGAAACCAACACACTGAAACCTTGACCACAGCCTTCATCATTTTTATGAAAGGACACTAAACCGACAAGCTCCTTAAGCTCTAAAATTTGGCCATCTCCAATAACATGCGGTGTTTATCAACATCATACTTGCTTTGTGCTCTTGGACACCTCTCAAAACCTCTTGAAATATGGGATTCTCTGTTGGTATCTTTGCAAATATCCACGAAATTAAGCACGCATTTCAATGCGGAATAGTCCCATAAACACGCTAACAGACACCCCTACAGCACCAGCATAGAATATGGCATCCCGCGCGCCCGCCCCCCCAAATGCTGATCATCTTCTGCCACGCATCGCGATGTAGAAAATAGCAACGTGCTGCAAACTTGGCGATGTTATTCATCTCATTTAAACCTCATTGAATTGCTATGCTTGCATAACCGCAACAGGTTCAAATGAAGATGAAGCGACAAAAACATCTGATAAAGCAGCATCTCTCTCCATTCCATTGTGAGCTGTCAACAGAAATCTACCCCTCTTTAATAAAAAAGCCTTCTCTCATTGAGGGGAAAATTTTTAAAAATATTGAAAATCATGATGCACGATGACAGACAGCAAACCATCTCTAAAAAGGCTGTTTTTTACTTTTACAGTGTGCTCTGAGATTTCTCTAACATTTTCCTGCCTTTAGATTTTCCTTATAAAATTTACGGACAAAAGAAGCTTTTCAGAACTCTTTTACACATAACTTCATTGCTTCAAGCTCCCTTACAGGCACGATAAACGTGTATATTTCCATCACGACCAAATACGCGAGATTAACAGCGGATATCATGAAAACAGCCTTTTTATAGAAACCGGTAAGCTTTAACGGAATAAACGAGATTGGTAAACCGATCCCCTACCCACTCATTACTCTCTACCGGTTATGCGAACAAAGAGCGCCATCTACTCTTTCTGACAAGCAAAAAACACACACAACATTTGGTAACATACCACTGTTGAAATTCTTGTCACAAAACCTTCCTTATTGTCATGTCAGAGATTATGCGCATTGCCTGCTTCTCATCTCCAATAAACAATCTGCCAATAAAGAATGTTATTGCAGTTACGATAATACAAAATTATACTTCTATTCTCATTCTATATTTTTCGAATTATCACACATTATCCGCCCCCTTCACTGTTATAACAATGAAAAGAGAAAAAATTAAAACACAATATGGCATTTCTCTTTCACAAATCTTATATAAGCCACAAAATTGTTGCGCGACTTTCTATGCAAGGTCAAGCAATAAAATCATACTCTAAAAACCACTCCACACACCACTTTTTGATATTATAAAGCCATAAAATGCAATTATCGTCTCCGCAAAAAATATCTCAGAAAAACAAAATCCCTCCTGCAATCATTGGACTACTTCCTCCAATGTTTGCATACCATTATACGTGTAAGGAGTTAGATGACTTGTTTATTGCATCATTTGCTCCTTCTGAGATTCCAGAAGGTACAAAACGCGAAAAAGTTAAAGCATGGCTACGTGCAATCAATTCTCAATGCGAAGAACCACTTGAGTTCCTTGGTAACCTGCTTAGTTATTTTATGGAAAAAGAATATTATGATCCAGACTCAAGCGGATTAAATCCATCATTATATGAAAAAATTTTACAGTTACAAAAAGATAAACGTAAAATTTTAGAAACGTTAAAGAAAGATGGATTGGAATATCAGCGTGGAGGGTATATTATCAAAGCAGGTCTTCTTTCTATAAAAGAGCTACAAAAACGTATTGCAGAGAAAGGACTTTCAGCAGTAGAAATCGAAATAAATAGGGCATTAGAAAATATAGAAAAAGATCCAAGGGAGGCAGTTCTATTTGCAGCAAATCTATTGGAAGCCTCTTGCAAAGCTTATCTCGACCACCATTCTATCCCATATGCAGAAAACGCCCGTAATAATCTGCCTGCTTTATGGGAAGAAGTCGTTAAGAAAGCTAAGATCCATCCCAAAGATTTGAAGCAAGAAAACTTAAAAAATCAAGATCTAGATGCAAATGACTTAAAAATGATCACATCCGGTCTGTATCAAGTTGTGCATGGTACTATGAATTTAAGAAACAAGAAAGGTGCAGCGCACGGCCGCTCAAAAAAGGATTTTGAACTAATCAATCTCAAACCTCGCCATGCGCGTTTAACTTTTAATGCCGCCCATTCCCTCTCAATTTATATCTTAGAGCTCATGGATCAGCCATAATAAATAAAGAGCACTATTCTTACATGCCATAACCATTTTCTCTTTACAGGCTTTTTGCTACCAACATAATGCTTTACCCTCTACAAAACACTCTTTGCAAATAATCGGGGTATCGTTACGATCATAGGCATTTTAGGTTTTGTCTTTTAAGACAAAAGGCTAGCAAAGCCTCCACTCCACGCATGTTTGTCTTTTTTATCCCAAAACAACATCATTTTCATCAAAAGCCTATCATAACATTTTATATTTCGAGCTAAGAGCAAGAGCAAATTTTCTTAAATCATTTTCTGGAAGCTTTTTCACCTTCTCCAGATGCTTTTAATTCTATAAGAAAGCAGCCCCTAGGTATTGTTAGCAATTAAAAAATAGGCAAGATTGGACTACAGTAGCAGGCCCTTTATGTTGATTTTTCTTGAAGGTTTCTGCCCCTTTAAAAAGATTGTGTGCCATGACGAAGAGTTTGGCTTGCGTTTTTCATTAGAAGCAAGTTTTGTAGCTTTTTTATGATATTAAGATAGAGGTAAGTTGGAAGCGTTTTTTTCACCTTCTCGCCATTTTTTATGTATGAGTGGAGATGTTCCGTTTTTTCTCAAGCCAAATTGCAGATATAAGACAGTTTTTTTTCTGAAAGACGAGGATATCTGAAAGTTTTGGAGAGGACTTTGATTATTTTTGGTTCTGTTTGTAGGATTTTTTGGGTCTTCTGGAATAAGATCGTGAACGATGATAATAACGCATTATATATAAAAATACAATAAAGTCAATGGTTTGTGTGCAATTGTTTTATAAGAATCCACTTAAGAATCCACACTTTTATGCATGATTCATTTGACCATTTTTTATATAAGATTGCCATGTATGAATAGACCATAAAAAGCAAATCATAAAGAAGTTTAAGAAGAAAAAACAACTTCAAAATGTCCTTCAAGCGTTTTAACTTCTTTCGGATTAACAAT
>NZ_JBHILW010000031.1:0-6587 GCF_042193565.1 Bartonella sp. SD1336NMGDW | reverse complement strand
ATGGCTTCAAGGCTTTTGCGTTCAGGCAACTGATCAAAATCAAGTTGAAAGGAATTCCACCATACCCGCCCCGTCCAGGCGGGTTGAAAGCGTGCCGAAATCCCTAGCCATTCAAGCCCCATCTCTATTGCCGCAAGGGAGCCGCGAATATTTTGCCATGCAAGACCCTGATCAATCAAATCATAGAGGTTTGGAACATAAGGCGTAAGCTCTCCAAGCCCGTATTCTTCAATCAACCACGGTAAGAAACGGGGAGGGCGTGTGATCAGTTTAGAACGTGAAATCCCCAAAACAGAACCATCAACATCTTGATGAAAATCACAAGCATCGGCAAGGCGCTTTTCAAATTTTGTTGCGTTTGTGGGAAGGAGGGAACCAACCATTAGCGCGCACGCCCTTTGAAGTTTAAGGTGATTTTTCCAATCGATAAAACTTCTTCATCACAAACCATACTGTCTTGTGTTGGTGTAATGGCGATCACTTTCTGGACACCAGCAATCATTAATTTTGAAATCCACCACGACAAACTTAATTCACGACCAATGGCTTGTTCTTGTCTCCATGCTGCTCTTAAATTTGTTTCCATTGTTGTAAGAATTTTCAAAGATGTTTCTGGTAACAGCCAAACATCTGCCTCTAAATCCAGAACTTTTTTGACAGCAGCGTGAACAATGATTGTATCATTGGTCATGATGATATTTTTTCTGTGAAGAGCTTCTGAGACTGTTTGTATGAGATCTTCAGAGGCCGTTCCTTCTTCATTGTTGCCAAAAAGAGCAACATAGATGGTTGGGTCTTTGCCTTTACGGTAAACAATCGCATCCTTAACACGACTATCTGCTGTTAAGGCTATAAGCTTGTAATAGGGCTCTGTCCCGCTACCATTGCCACCACGGGCATGAAGCTCTATGCGTTCACGATATCTCTCGTCACTTTCACCCTCCATGCGGGCAAGACCATGCCAGTTTCCCAAAGCATCAAGAGATTCACCGGTTGCAAAATCAAGAATGTTGTTGCGTGCCGCTTCGTTAATACGCTGTCTTAAAAGCAACTCTCGATAGCTAAAAGCCTCAATGACTTTTACAGCCGGATCACTTTCAAGAATGGTATATTCCGGCAAAAGCTCTTTTAAATGGGCAAGAGCAGCAGCGCGTATTTCCTCAAAAGAAAGTTCTGTGATGATTTCCGGTTTTGCAAGTACTCCATTCATTTTATCAGTAATCCTTCCATGGTAATGGGCTTACCTGAAGGCAAATAAATGCCTTCAAAGGACAAAGAAACTTGTCCAGCATCAACCATTTTAAAATCAATTTTTTTCAATTTAAAACGCGGTTCCCATTTGTCTAAAGCCTCAGCAACAGCAGCATAAAGGGCAACAGCAAAAGCATTATTAACCGGTGCATCAATGAGTTCTGCAACACGTGAACCATAATCACGCCGCATTACACGCGAACCAATCCGCGTTGACAAAATATCAAGGATTGATTGGCGTAAATGATCAATTCCGGTTAATGGCTTTCCTGTTGTACGGTCCATTCCACTGTTCAATTGGGACCTCCTGTCATCGAGCCACCAGGGGAAACACCACCATGAACATGTGTTGCTCCTACATTGGTACCGTTATGCTTTAGTCCACTTGAGTGAATGGAAACATTATTCCCAGAATGAAGAGAGAGACTATCATTCGAATTCAGTGAAATGCCATCACCAGCCTTCAAAGAGATGCCGCCTTTTGCGTTTAAATTTATATCGCTTTTTGAAACAATCTTTATGCCTTCCGGTGCGGTAAGCTCTAGCTTGCCACCATCACCTTTTAGTGACACACCATCAGCGATTGTCAGGATAAATTTTCCGCCGGATTTGATGTGAATTCCATAAGTGTTTTGTTCATCATCATATTCAAGGCTGGTTCCATCAGGATATATCGTTCGGTGAATGCTGCCTTTATCGGCTGCTTGATTAGCATCTGTATGAAGTGAACCAACAATCACCCCTTGTGATAAATCCCCTGATGACGAGACAACAATCACTTGCTCTCCGATATCACGCCCTTCATAAGAGCGTGTTTTACCGGCGCGGGCTTGTGTATCTGGAATCCAGTCACTGACAAGATTGCCACTTTTTATCCGATAGCGTGCGTTTTTATGGTCGACATGGCTAATTTTTCCCACCACAACCATATTGGCCACACGTCTCTTTAGATCTGTGATTTCTTTATCGCGCCGCTCTAACATGTCCACCTTCAATTTTATGGTATTTATCTTTATTTCTCACGCCTGTTTCTGGTTCAAAGCTTAAGAAAGGTTCAACGAGTCTTGCTGTTACACTGCCTTCTTCTTCATCCATGTTGGGGATATTTGTCACATAAATGACTTCAAAGGTTAAAATCGCACCATGGAGCGCTAGGGCGCCATTATCGCCAAAGGCAAAAGCAATATTTTGCAGGCGGCATGTCTCAACTGTGTTGTTGAGATTGGGATTAGCGTAGAAAACCTCCTCAACTTCCCATGCCAATTGGTCAACAAAACGTGCTCCATCTTCACATGTCGCATAACATTCAACATCTAGCGTTAAAACACGCCGCCTTATTCCATAATCATAGCCATCTTCAATCGTTTCACTTTGTGTTGAGATATTAATTGCAGGCGTGTTCTCAGGGGAGAAGTTGAAATCACGCATATTGAAAACATTGTCACCAGCTGCCGTCTTTGCTGCCTTTATCAAAGCAACAAAGCTTTCCCTTATCGTTTCTCTCGGATGCATGAGTGTTCCTGTTTAAACAGATTGATTTTAATCATTTTTATTGTATTTGTGGATACATTTTGATATACATACGTTATGGTAGCAAACATCAAAGTTCATGGCATAAATTGGGATGATGGTAACTGGCCAAAATGTGCCAAACATGGAGTTTCTAAAAAAGAAATTGAGTATTTATTCACTAAACCTGGAAATCTCGTCATAAAGCATGACCCCAATATTAAAGAAGAGCGTTTCAGAGCCATTGGAAGAAGCTATAATGAAAGATATATATTTTTAGTTTTTACCTTAAGAACAATAAAGAATGAACTGTTTGTGCGTCCTATTAGCGCTCGTTATATGCACCAAAAGGAGATTGATTTTTATGAAAACCTCTAAATTAAAACAAATGCCCGTTTTTAAGACGGATGAAGAAGCAGAAAACTTTGTTGATACTGCAGATCTTACAGATTATGACTTAACTGGTTTTAAACCCGTTCATTTTGAATTCTTACCTAAAGAAGCCTCTATAAATATTCGCTTACCTCAAGCACTTATGAAGGCTTTAAAGGAAAAAGCTAAAAATCAAGCTATCCCTTACACACGCTATGTTCGACATCTCATCGAACGAGATTTACGAAAAAGCCATCGTAATTGACCCATATCCTCTGTAGAGGATATAAGAAAGGATGAACATGAACAATAATCATTATACCTATCGTGTTTTGTGGTCGCAAGAAGATGAGGAATATGTTGGGTTGTGTGCAGAATTCCCCTCCCTTTCATGGTTAGATGCTCAAGCAGAGAAAGCTTTAAAAGGCATTATGGACCTTGTTTCAGAAGTTGTTGAGGACATGCAACATAATGGAGAAGAAGTTCCTGTGCCTTTGTCACATGGTAAATACAGTGGTAAGTTTCAATTAAGAATACCACCAGAACTCCATAGAAAACTTGCAATACAAGCTGCTGAAAATGGTGTAAGTTTAAACAGATACATTTCTTCTAAACTGTAATTTTCTCTTGATAAATATTCGTTTTTAACCACCTCCCCATTTTTGAGAACGGGGAGGGGAGTTCTGTTTTTAACTTAAGCAACCTTTTTAATGGGAGGCTCCAAATTTGGTTCGTAAGCTTTCAATAAAGGTAACATAACTGTAGGAAACTCTGAATCGCCAAAATCTGTTAGAACTGTTAAGATTTTAAGTATATTTGGCACCTCATCTTGAAGTTTGAAAATCAAAGCTTTTTCTACCAAACTCATGATGTTAATCAGAGCTGTACACTCTTTTTCATTAATATTTTCATCATTAGAAAACTGATATAAAGCTATCCATAAATCGCATAAGAAGTCGATACTGGTGTTCATTGCACACCCCCAAAGATTTGTTCTCTCAAACAAGCTAATCCTCTAGATGTGATTTTCGTTGAAGGCAGTACCTTTTCTGTACCATCTGGTCTTTGAATGGTAATAGCGGGACAATCCATGAATCCTTTCTTGATCTTATCCTGATAAGGTAACAGGGGCGCCCCTGGAGCCCGTCGATACACCCAATCATGTTTACGCAAGTAATCGGTTAAGTCCTTTGGTCGTACTTCAAGCATCTTTGCTGCTTCTATCAAACCGAACAGCCCATCAGAACGCTTTAAACCATCAAGTGCTTTTGCTTTTGGTGCTAATTCAGCGATAACATGATCTTTCTGCTCTATTTGGCTTTGTAAGTGATTCAAAACACCAAGTAATGCTTCGGGTTTAGAGTAGTCAACTTGTGGGGTTGCTACTTGTTTCAAAAGCCGTTCACATTTGATAAAGTATTGACGTGCTTCATGCCCTTTATCATTACGCTCTATCATCGAAAGATGTTTAGCCACGTCTAACGTAATGTGGTATTCTTTTATTTTTCCACCCCGGTAAAAATTTACCGCAGTTATAAAGTTTATATTTTCCTGAAATTTACATTCTTTAATGCGATTTTTAATCCAATTTCTAAATTCAGATTTTATTTCCAAAAACGCATGCAAATCACGCGCGTTAACAGTTTGAACAGTTTCCTGATCAATAACCCGTTCTTTAATTTCTATAAGAGTGTTCATAGTGAACTCCTATCGATTAGAGGTTTCTTATTGACATTCCAGAAGAATGCCGGGCGCTAAGAAACACGGTCGATAGTCCGTCGTTACGCTTTCCCCATAAAGAGTATTGTATAGCGTAACTACACCCGACAAATCTATTATATGCATGTAGCATATAATGAGTCAAAGTCTTTAATGTGCGGAGAAGAGATTGTGTCGGCAATCTATCCGCTATCGATTTAAGGTGTTTCTTAGGCACCTGATTCGATTATTCATACTCCTATCATAATGTCAATAAGTAATATTACATTTTTCTAAATTATATAAGTACGTCTTTACTTTATTTGTCGACTCACTTTAAATTTCCACTTTACTTTTTTATTTATAGCGGAGGGGGAGGTAATGCTGGATACCCTTAATATAATTGCAATGATCGTGTGCTTGTTATCATTGCCAATGATGATTGTCGGACTCGTTTTAGTATGTATAAAGAAATGGCGGAAAAACGGACTGAAAACTCTTGGTATTGGAGCTTTATTATTTATCGGCTCTGCGATAGTAGGTGCTTCTGTACACAAAGACAAACCAAATCAAATTACACACAATAATGAAATTGTTACCTCCTCCTCGACTTCGTCAATAGATGTTGCTACTCAAAACGAAAGCGTGTCTCAAGCACCAGCTGAGAATACCGATAAGCAAGTTACCCCCACTCAAGTTAACAAACCAGACAAAGATGATGGATTAGGCTTTTGGGGATGGTTTTGGTTAATTTTCTTTGCGTTTTTTGCGTTTTCCATTTTCGCTTATTGGCAAGATAAACGCAAAAAACGTTTTGAAGAAAAAGTTCCAGAACAGGCTTCAATGTCGCTCCCTTCTGCACATCCTTCTTCTGATTTCTCAGTCGTTAATAAAACATCTCCAGCACTTAAAAATGAACAACTGGAAAAATGGATCAGGATCTTTCTCCTTTGTTCTCTATTGATTGGAGGCATTGTGGTAGTAATAAGTATTTCACCATGGTTATTAGTAGCCATTCTTATTGTTTTACTTTTGGTGATCGCTCATTACTCTGAAAAGAAAAAAGTAAAACTTTTTGAAGAACAAGTTGCAATGTTGCTACCGGATATTAAAGTGTCTAGTTTTTCTGAAGCGTGTAAAATGTTTCAAGAACTTGACGCAAGTGAATATGATTATCGTTTAGCAAAAAATGAAAAATTGTTGGGAGTTCAAGAACGCGTTTTCTTTGATATTAATAAAAAGATCCCACTTAGAGGACGTCTTTTGGTAACCGATCAAGCCATTGTATTTGAAAGTCCTGAAAAGAATGAAAGAACTACTTGGACACGAATTGCATCAGTCACTATAACATACCATGAATGCCAAGTCAGTCTCCGTACCGGCATACCACGGAATTACCAATTCACTGCCTTTTCAAGTCCAAGGTTTACAGCAGTAATTCGAGTTCTGGGACAGTTTTATTGATTTTTAAACACACCAAATAAAGATGCCTCATTGTTTTATCTCGCGCAAGATAAGCTTATACATACCGGATTCTGAGGCTTGGACATCTGTGATCACGAAGTGCTCTTGAGAAGAGGGCGCTTTGTTGTTTTCAGGAGCCATCACAATAACACTATCTTCCGGTTTTGGTGGTAAACCCCCGATGTCATTGATACAAAGATCAAGTTCCTTTCTTGCAATTGTGGTGGGGATTCTGCCACCGGCGTCCGATTCTGAATGCTTAATGCCGTAAATCGCTGTAATCCGAAAAGATT
>NZ_JBHILW010000030.1:0-2500 GCF_042193565.1 Bartonella sp. SD1336NMGDW | reverse complement strand
AATGTAACGGGGCTAAAGCCATACACCGAAGATGTGGATTTACTCTTCATTGAGTAAGTGGTAGCGGAGCGTTCCGTAAGCCTGTGAAGGGAGACTCGTGAGAGCTCCTGGAGGTATCGGAAGTGAGAATGCTGACATGAGTAACGATAAAGGGAGTGAGAGACTCCCTCGCCGAAAGTCCAAGGGTTCCTGCTTAAAGTTAATCTGAGCAGGGTGAGTCGGCCCCTAAGGCGAGGCCGAAAGGCGTAGTCGATGGGAACCACGTTAATATTCGTGGACCTGTGGGTAGTGACGGATTGCGTATATTGTAAGATCTTATTGGATTGATCTTGCAGTGAAGCAGTTCCAGGAAATAGCTCCCACATATAGACCGTACCCCAAACCGACACAGGTGGACTGGTAGAGAATACTAAGGCGCTTGAGAGAACTACGTTGAAGGAACTCGGCAAATTGCACGCGTAACTTCGGAAGAAGCGTGACCCTTTAGCGGGCAACCGTTAGAGGGTGGCACAGACCAGGGGGTAGCGACTGTTTACCAAAAACACAGGGCTCTGCGAAGTCGCAAGACGACGTATAGGGTCTGACGCCTGCCCGGTGCTGGAAGGTTAAGAGGAGATGTGCAAGCATTGAATTGAAGCCCCAGTAAACGGCGGCCGTAACTATAACGGTCCTAAGGTAGCGAAATTCCTTGTCGGGTAAGTTCCGACCTGCACGAATGGCGTAACGACTTCCCCGCTGTCTCCAACGTAGACTCAGTGAAATTGAATTCCCCGTGAAGATGCGGGGTTCCTGCGGTTAGACGGAAAGACCCCGTGCACCTTTACTATAGCTTTACACTGGCATTTGTGTCTGTATGTGTAGGATAGGTGGTAGACTTTGAAGCAGGGGCGCTAGCCTTTGTGGAGTCATCCTTGAAATACCACCCTTACCGATATGGATGTCTAACCGCAGTCCGTTATCCGGATTCGGGACCGTGTATGGTGGGTAGTTTGACTGGGGCGGTCGCCTCCTAAAGAGTAACGGAGGCGCGCGATGGTAGGCTCAAAACGGTCGGAAATCGTTTGTTGAGTGCAATGGCATAAGCCTGCCTGACTGTGAGACTGACAAGTCGAGCAGAGTCGAAAGACGGTCATAGTGATCCGGTGGTCCCGTGTGGAAGGGCCATCGCTCAACGGATAAAAGGTACGCCGGGGATAACAGGCTGATGACCCCCAAGAGTCCATATCGACGGGGTTGTTTGGCACCTCGATGTCGACTCATCGCATCCTGGGGCTGGAGCAGGTCCCAAGGGTATGGCTGTTCGCCATTTAAAGCGGTACGTGAGTTGGGTTCAGAACGTCGTGAGACAGTTCGGTCCCTATCTGCCGTGGGTGTTGGAATATTGACAGGATCTGTCCCTAGTACGAGAGGACCGGGATGGACGTATCTCTGGTGGACCTGTTGTGGCGCCAGCCGCATAGCAGGGTAGCTATATACGGAAGGGATAACCGCTGAAGGCATCTAAGCGGGAAACCCACCTGAAAACGAGTATTCCCTGAGAACCGTGGTAGACCACCACGTTGATAGGTCAGGTGTGGAAGTGTGGTAACACATGAAGCTTACTGATACTAATCGTTCGATCGACTTGATCGTTCTCATTTCCTATATCCATTCTTAAATTATAAAAATTTCCAGCTTCTCATCATTCATGCTTTTTGCTGACTTGGTGGTTATGGCGGAGTGAACGCACCCGATCCCATCCCGAACTCGGCCGTGAAACGCTCCAGCGCTGATGGTACTTTGCCTTAAGGCACGGGAGAGTAAGTCGCCGCCAGGTCTGCTAAAGGCATGATAGATAACAATTCAAAAATAAAAATGTAATCAGATCAATGCTCAATACTCAGAGTAGACAATAAAAAAATCTTGTTCTAAAATATGTGACGCGGGGTGGAGCAGCCCGGTAGCTCGTCAGGCTCATAACCTGAAGGCCGCAGGTTCAAATCCTGCCCCCGCAACCAAAGTTCCAAAACTAATTCTTCCATAAAAATCAAATCACATCTAAACATCACTCTGCAACCATAGTAGAACGTGAAAATATAAAAATGTACGTAAGCGAAAATGTTATAGAATAACCCTTCACTCAAACTTCCCCCTTTAGCTGTATAGGCTTAGGGCTTTTTAGAAATTGCGAGAGCACTATGGAAGAAGAATAAAACGTACAAACTGCCTAAAAAACTATAAAAATATGACAAGGGGATGGGGTGGCTTGAAAATATTCCCTCTCTAAAAAATGCAATGCCCCATATAGACATGCCACTTGCTGCTGTTTGTTCACAATAGAGTGCAAAAAATAGCGCTTAACCTAGATTCCTCTCAAAAATTCTCTGATGCCTCTCAAAGTAACTTGAAAAAAAAGCTCTTGTTCATCCGTAGCTGGTAGTAGAAGTTATGTATCCATTGCAGTAGAATCTTGGTTTTTATCAGGTTTGCTAACTTGTGTATCGGAACAGACAGAAAAAAA